>DXGD01000137.1 GCA_019114115.1 Candidatus Nesterenkonia stercoripullorum | reverse complement strand
TTCCATGTCATGAGCATCCTCGGCCAGGTCGCGGCGCTGCGCGAGGCCGGCCGGGATATCGTCTCGCTCACGGCGGGAGAGCCCGGGGCCGGTGCTCCGCCACCGGTGGACCGGGCAGCGGCAGCAGTGCATAGCGCCCCGACAGTGCTGAACTATACGGCCGCCACCGGCCTGCCCGCCCTGCGACGGGAGATCGCGGCGCATTACGGGCGCTGGTACGGGACACCGGTCGATCCAGAGCGCGTCGTGGTCACCTCAGGCTCCTCGGGTGCGTTCATGCTGACCTTCCTGGCCGCCTTCGACCCCGGCGATCGCGTGGCCCTGGCCCGGCCCGGGTATCCGGCCTACCGGAACATCCTGGCGGCTCTCGGCGTCGAGGTCGTGGACCTCGCGTGTGGCGCTGACCAGCGCTTCCAGCCCAGTGTTGCCGCGCTGGAGGAAGAGATCGCCGCCAATGGGCCGCTGGACGGGCTCATCGTGGCTTCGCCGGCGAACCCCACCGGCACGATGATCGCTCCCGCCGAGCTGGTCTCGCTCAGCCAGTGGTGCTCGGCCCATGAGGTCCAGCTCATCAGTGACGAGATCTACCACGGCATCAGCTACGACGTGCCTGCCGAGACGGCCCTCGCCGGCGGGGACGACGCCGTCGTCGTCTCCTCCTTCTCGAAGTACTGGGGAATGCCCGGCTGGCGGCTGGGCTGGACGATCCTGCCGGAGCGGCTGGTGGATCCGGTGACGCGGCTCGCGGGCAACGTCTCGCTGTGCCCGTCGCATCCTTCGCAGCTGGCCGCGCTGGAGGCCTTCGGGGACGACTCGATGGAGTTCGCGGCGTCCCAGGTGGCCGGATACGCGGCCGCCAGGCAGCGCGTGCTCGATGCGCTGCCGGAGCTGGGCTGGGGTCGGATCGCCCCCGCCGACGGCGCCTTCTACGTCTACGCCCACCTCGGGCAGCAGCTGCAGCGCTATGCCGATTCCCCGGCCTACGCCCAGGCGCTGCTGGAGGAGGCCGGGGTGGCGATCGTCCCAGGCACGGACTTCGACCCCGTGGACGGCCATGAATGGGTCAGGCTCAGCCTCGCGCCGGGGGAGGCCGCCGTCGCGGAGGGCGTGCGCAGAATCGCGGACTGGACGCGGCAGTGAGCTCGGTCATCGTCAGCGACTCGACGCGCAGCAATGTGAGCATCGCTGTCTCCGTCGTCGTCACCGCGGTGGCGATGCTGATCATCTCCGCGCTCTCGGACTGGCTCCCGGAGGGCCGCATCGGAGTGGTGCTGGCGATCTACGTGATCTCCTGGCCGGTCTTCACGGTCACCTACTTGGTCTGGACCCATCTGGCGTATGCGGCCAGCGGTCCGGAACGTCTCCGGGCGACGGCGGTGCACGAGCATCGTCGTCGCCGTGGGTCGCTGATGCGCCGGCTGAATTCCGACGGCGCGGCCGACTGGTCGGTGATCGCGGCGATCATCGCTGTGGCCATCGCCGTCATGATCGCGGTGAATCCGGCTGTCCGGGACAGCGTCGCCTTCATCGTCCTCGGGCTGCTCTGCGTAGCCTGTTCGTGGAGCGTCATGATCTACTCCTTCGCGCTGGACTATATGCGGCTGAACCTGACAGACGAGCAGAGCGAGACCCCCAACGCCCACGTGCGCTTCCCCTTCAGCGACGAGCCGCGCTTCGGCGACTACGTCACCTTCGCCGTGCTGATGTCCACGATGGCGGCGGTGAGCTCCGGGCGGGTGTCCTCGCGTCCAGCCTGGCGGCTGGTGCGGACGAACGTGGTGCTGGCGTTCGTCTTCAACACGGTCATCGTCGCCATGACCGTGTCACTGCTCTTCGGCGGGCTCGGGGCATAGCCGGGCTGTGCTGCCGGAAGCCGCTTGGCGGTACTGCGGCCGCCCGGGACGACGCCGACCACGATCGGCGGCACCCGAGGCAGCCATCATCCGCCGTCCGAAGGAGCTCGCGGGCCGGCTGAGGACCTGCCAGGCCGGCCCCTGCTCGGCAATCCGCCCCGCTTCGACGACGACGACCCGATCGGCCAGCACCAGGGCGTCCCGCGCGCTGTGCGTCACCATCACCGTGGTCTTCCCGCGCAGGAGCTCACGCATAGTGAGCCGCAGCTCGGGCACCACGTGCACATCCAGTGCCGCCATCGGTTCGTCCAGGAGGAGCAGCTGCGGCTGCGGCGCCAGCGCGCGGGCCAGCGCCATCCGCTGAGCCTGCCCACCGGAGAGCTGGGTGGGCTTGCGGTCCCGCAGCTCCCAGAGCCCGAGCCGATGCAGCCACTCGTCGGCGATCCTTGCCGCCTCGCGCCGGGAGGCACCCCCGCTGCGCGGTCCGAACGCGATGTTCTGTGCCGCGCTGAGGTGGGGGAAGAGCCGCGGCTGCTGAGCGAGCATCGAGATCCCGCGAGCGTGCGCGGGGAGCCACTGCCCGGCTCCGGCGGTGCTGAACAGCGTCCGGTCGCCCAACTGAGCGTGACCGCTGGCCGGTCGCAGGAGCCCGGCCAGCACCTGCAGCACTGTGGACTTGCCCGCACCGTTGGGGCCCAGGATCGCCAGGTGCTCGCCGTCGGCGACCTCGAGCGCCACCTGGACATCGCGGGAGGGCAGCTGGAAGTCCAGACTCAGGCTCATAGGCTGCTCGTCCTTCGCGCGCCTGCAGCCGAGATGACCACCAGCGCTACGACCACCAGCACCAGCGAGAGCGCGACGGCGGCATCGGGATTGGTCTCGCGCTGCAGGTAGATCTCCAGGGGCAGAGTCCTGGTGACTCCCTGCAGGCTTCCGGCGAAGGCGATGGTCGCGCCGAACTCGCCCAGGGACCGCGCGAAGGCCAGGATGGCCCCGGAGAGCAGCCCGGGCAGGACCAGGGGCAAGCTCACTCGCCACAGCACTGTGCTGGGCCGGGCGCCCAGCGTCGCGGCGACCGCCTCGTAGCGTTGGCCCAGCGTGCGCAGAGAACCCTCCAGGCTCACCACGAGGAAGGGCAGCGAGACGAATGTCTGGGCCAGCACGACCGCCGCCGTGGAGTAGGCGACCTGGACGCCCAGGACGCTGAGTGTCCCGCCCAGCAGGCCCTGCCGGCCGAACGTGTAGAGCAGGGCGATGCCGCCCACCACCGGCGGCAGCACCAGAGGCAGCAGGACCAGCGAGCGCAGCGCCTGCTGGCCGGGGAAATCAGCGCGCGCCAGCACGATCGCCATGGGGATGCCCAGCACCAGGCACAGCCCGGTCGCAGTGGCAGCGGTGCGCAGGCTCAGGCCGAGCGCGGTGAGCGATGACTCGGAGGTCACCAGAGCAGGAAAGGAGCCGACGTCGACGCTGAGCGTGATCGCCGCTATCGGCAGCAGGATGAACGCCGCACCGACGACGGCGGGGACGAAGACCCAGCGGGGCAGCCCCGGGGTGATGGCCTCGCGGTCCCTGCCGCGGGTCAGGGTGCGGCGCGCGCTCGCCGTCGGCGCTGGTCCTGCTCGCGCGGGCTCGGTCCGAGCGCCCTCAACGCGCTCGGATCCTCTGTGCGTCGTCACGGCGACGCGAACCCTGCCTCGCGGAGCGCCTCCTGGCTCGGCTCTTCCAGGATGAAGTCGACGAACTCGGAGGCCAGCGGATTCTCCGAATCTTGAAGTGAGGCTATCGGATAGTAGTTCACCGCGTCCTCGGCCTCGGCGAATTCGATGGTCTCCACGTCATCACCCGCGCCCTGGGCGTCGGTGGCGTAGACGAGGCCGGCGTCGGCTTCTCCTGCGGTGACCTTGCCCAGCACATCGGTGACGGCGGACTCCTCGCTGGCGGGGGTGACGTCGACGTCGCCGGCGTCGAAGACCGTCTCTGTGGCTGCGCCGCAGGGAACCTGGGGTGCGCATATGACGGTGACGACGTCGTCGTCGCTGAGATCCTGGAGGCTGCTGATGCCGGCGGGGTTGTCCGGGGGCGTGGCGATGACCAAGGTGTTGCTGGCGAACAGCTCGGAGTCCTCGGCGAGCAGGCCGGCGTCCTCGGCGCGTTCCATATTGGCCTCATCGGCAGAGGCGAACACGTCTGCCGGGGCTCCCTGCTCCAATTGCGTGACCAGGTCGGAAGACCCCGCGACGTTGAACTCGACGGGCGCTCCGTGCTCCTTCTCGAAGCGCTCTCCGAGGTCGGTGAAAGTGTCCGAGAGCGACGCGGCCGCGAAAACGGTCAGCGACTCGGCCTTCGGACTGCCGTTGTCTGACGGGGAGCCGTCATCGTTCGAGCCTTCATCGCCACCGCAGCCGGAGAGGAGGACGGAGGTCAGGGCTGCGACGCTGAGCAGGCGCGCAGCGTGGCGGTGGGAACTCATGAGTACCTCCTGGTGGTGTCAGGCGCGGTCTGCGAGTGGGGTGACGATGACGTTCGTTGCCTTGACAGTGGCGCTAGCGACGGAGCCCGGTGCCAGCTCAAGCTCGCGAACTGCTTCGGTGCTCATCAGCGAGACCACGCGGTAGGGCCCGCACTGCAGTTCGACCTGGGACATCACCTCATCGCTGAGGACCCGTGTGACGAGGCCGGGGAACTGGTTCCGGGCGGAACTCAGCGGACTGTCCGGCGCTGGCTGCGCCGCGGCGCGGGAGCGCGCGAATTCCGCCAGCTCGGCTCCGTCGACGACGGTGCGCCCAGCTTCGTCATGGTGAGCCGTGAGCTCCCCGCGCGTGATCCAGCGACGCATGGTGTCATCGCTGACCCCGAGGAACACTGCGGCTTCCGCCACCCGTATATGCGACATGAAAGCACTCTACCATCACGCATCTGCGGGTCATGGCCGGGTATGGGGCGGCAGATGCCGGGTATGGGACGGCAGATGAGGGGAATCGTCGCCGGATGCTCGCTCTATCGCGTGCGCGCTAGGGCGGGAGGGCGTTCTCGCTGATGATAGGCGTCCCGCTTGCGGCCCTGTCCGTTCACCTGAGATCGCTGCTGAACAGGGGCGTTGAGGTCTTCCGCAATGCGGAGACGCGACCGCTGACTTTTCCTCCGTCGGGCGCGCTTTACCCTCCGTTGTTGGTGCGTAGCGGCCGTGCCGGGTCCGACCCCGTGCTCTACCCTCTGTTGTGTGTTTTACCCTCCCGCCTAGTGGAGGGTAAAACACACAACAGAGGGTATTGTGCTGGAAAGTCCACCAAGGGAGGGTTCGATGAGGCTGCTCCTGCGCGCTGGCTGCTCTCACGCCGGGACGAGCCCAGCCCTGCGGCGGCCCCGGTCAGCCTCGGACCCCGTGTCGTCGCCCGGCGATTCTTCGGAGCTTGGCTCGATGCTGCACGCCGAAGCCTCAGCGCGACGCGACCAAGCCCTCGACCCCGAGGCCAAGACCTCGACCCCGGCGCCTAGCCCTCGGTCGCTTGCCCGTACTGCTGCGCCAGCTGGGATGCCAGTCCGGTGTAGCCCTGGGGGGTGAGCTCTGCGAGGCGGCGCTGTGCAGGTTCGCTCAACCCCAGGCCGGAGACGAACTCAGCGAGCTTCTCGGCGTCCACGCGGCGCCCGCGGGTGAGCTCCTTGAGCCGCTCATAGGGGTCTTCCATGCCGGGTGTGCCGGCAATCGCCTCGGCGCGCATGACGGTCTGGATGGCTTCGCCGAGGACCTCCCAATTGGCGTCGAGATCAGCGGCGATGACCTCCTGCGCGACGTCGAGCTGGCGCAGGCCCTTGGTCACATTGCTCAGCGCGAGCACTGAATGGCCCAGGGCGGTGCCGATGTTGCGCTGCGCCGAGGAGTCGGTGAGGTCGCGCTGCCACCGGGACTCGACCAGCGTGGAACCCAGTGAGTCGAGCAGGGAATTGGAGATCTCGAGGTTCGCCTCGGCATTCTCGAAGCGGATGGGATTGACCTTATGCGGCATCGTCGAGGACCCCGTGGCTCCGGCCACCGGAATCTGGCGGAAGAAGCCGATGGAGATGTAGCTCCACAGGTCGACGCACAGCCCGTGCAGGATCCGGTTGAAGCGGGCGATGTCTGCGTAGAGCTCGGCTTGGTAGTCGTGCGACTCGATCTGCGTGGTCAGCGGGTTGAACGTGAGTCCCAGGTGCTCCACGAAGCGCTGGGCCAGGCCCGCCCAGTCGGCCTCCGGCGCGGCCGTCATGTGTGCCGCATAGGTCCCGGTGGCACCATTGATCTTGCCCAGGTACTCCTGCCCGGCGATGCGCCGCAGCTGCCGCCGCAGGCGGTGGACGAACACCGCGATCTCCTTGCCCAGAGTGCTCGGCGTGGCCGGCTGGCCGTGGGTGCGGGAGAGCATCGGGACCTCGGCTGCCGCCGTGCTGAGCTCCTCCAGGCCGGCGAGGGTGCCTCGGGCAGCCGGCAGCCAGACCTCGGTGACGGCGTCGCGGATTCCGACGGCGTAGCTGAGGTTGTTGATGTCCTCGCTCGTGCAGGCGAAGTGCACCAGCGGGGCGAGATGGCCCAGCTCGAAGCTCTCCAGCCGGCGGGCCAGGAAGTATTCCACGGCCTTGACGTCGTGGACGGTCTTGGCTTCGATCTCCGCAAGCTCGGCGATCTGCTGCGGCCCGAAGTCGGTGACGACGCGGCGCAGACCGCGAATCTGCCCTTCGCTCAGCACAGGCAGCCCGGGAAGCGCCTGCTCAGAGCAGAGGTGGAGGAACCATTCCACTTCGACATGGAGGCGGTTGCGGTTCAGCGCCGCCTCGGAGAGGTGGTCGATCAGCGGCGCCACGGCAGGGCGGTAGCGCCCGTCCAGTGCACCCAAGGCGATATGCGGCTCCGCCTCGGCGAGGCTGACACGGTCTCCAGAGGCAGGCAGGGCAGATGATTCAGACATGATGCTCATTTTGTCATGACTTGCCTCCTGTCATGACTCACTCGGGCAGGACCTCTCGGACCCCGAGACGCACTCAGCGGACGGGGTCAGCGCGGTTCGTCGAAGGAGGCGACGACGAACCGGTTGAGTATCGCCGAAACCAGCGAGACGACGATCGCGCCCAGCACGGCGCTCCAGAAGAAGTCCCGCACGACGAACTGCACCGGAGCCCAGGAGGTCAGCCAGCCGGTGAGCATGAGCATGCCGGCGTTGACGATGACCGCGAAGAGGCCCAGCGTCAGGCAGGTGATGGGCAGCGAAAGGAACGCCACGATGGGCTTGATGACCACGTTGACCAGGCCGAACACAGCCCCGACGAAGAGGTACGACAGAATCAGCGCTCCCGCGCCCTGGTCGGCCCCTTCTACGGTGATGCCTGGGACGATCCAGGCTGCTGCGCCGAGTGCTAGGGCATTGAGGACGATCGCCAGGAGAATTCTCATGCTCCCGATTTTCTCATGGTCTGCCTGGACATCAGCTCTGCGAGCAGGCGACGAGGCCTGGAGGATGAGACACTGGTGACGTCGTTGGCGTTGATCATCATGGGTTTGCTGACCCGGAGAGGACCGGTACACGGTGCCCAGCAGCAGGGATTCAGAGTTCGTCAGGCCTCGCGACGTCATCGCCGGACTTCCGAGCTACGCCGCAGGTAAGCCTCCCGAGGCCGCGCCGGGACTCATCCCGTACAAGCTCTCCTCGAATGAGAACCCGCTGGGTCCGGTCGCTGCGGTCAGCGACGTGCTCACCGACTTCGACGTGCTCCATCGGTATCCGAACCCCACAGCGGAGCTGCTGCGCGATGAGCTGGCGGTGACACTCGGAGTCCCGGCCGAGGACATCGTGACCGGCACAGGCAGCCTGGGTGCGCTGACGCAGGTTCTCAATGCCTTCGCCGGCACCGGCTCGGACGGGCAGCCAGACGAGGTCCTCTACGCGTGGCGGTCCTTCGAGGCGTATCCGATCGTGGTGCGCACTGCCGGCGCGCGGGAGGTTCCCGTGCCGGTGACCGCTGATGGGCGGCACGATCTGGAGGCTATGGCGCAGGCGATCACCCCGCGCACCCGCGTCGTCATCCTCTGTACTCCGAACAACCCCACTGGACCGGCGCTGAACCACGCTGAAGTCGAACGGTTCCTGACGATGGTCCCCTCGGATGTGCTCGTGGTGGTGGACGAGGCCTACGTCGAGTTCGTCCGCAACCCCGACGTCGTCGACGGGCTGCAGCTCTACCGGCGACACCACAACGTCGTCGTGCTGCGTACCTTCTCCAAGGCGCATGGGCTGGCTTCGCTGCGGGTGGGATATACGATCTCAGGTCCGCAGGTCACGCAGCATCTGCGCAAAGTGGCGGTGCCGTTCGGAGTCTCCGGGCTGGGGGAGGCGGCGGCGATCGCCTCGCTGCGGCACCCTGAATCGGTGATGGCGAATGTGGAGGCCCTGATCGCCGAGCGGGAACGCGTACGCGATGTCCTGATCGGCGAGGGCTGGGACGTGCCGGAGGCACAGGGGAACTTCATCTGGCTGGCGCTGGGGGAGGACTCGGCGGAGTTCGCCCGGCGCGCCGGAGAGCAGGCTCTGGCGGTGCGAGCGTTCGACGGCGAGGGCGTGCGCGTCAGCATCGGTGAGGAGCAGGCCAATGACCGGCTCGTTCAGTTGTGCAGGAGCTACACAGGCGCAGTCGGCGCGAAGCTGACAGAATGATCGGTGACTACCCTGAAGCAGCCACTGGAGAGGAGTCCGTCGTGCAGCCCATTCAGCTGCTCGCGCCCGATGGCACACTGACCGAGCACGAGGTCTACAGCGCCTACGTGAACGGGCTGAGCGATGCGCGACTGCGCGAACTGTACCGGTACATGGCGCTCGAGCGCCGGCTCGACGCCGAGGCCACCTCCCTGCAGCGGCAGGGCCAGCTGGCCCTGTGGGTGCCGGCCACCGGCCAGGAGGCTGCTCAGGTGGGCACAGTCGCAGCCCTGCGGTCCAAGGACATGATCTTCCCGACCTACCGCGAACACGGTATGGCCCTCTACCGCGGCATCAGCCCGGCGGAGCTGCTCGTCCAGTTCCGGGCGACGGGGCACTCCGGATGGGACCCCGCCACCTACGCCTTCCACATCTACACGGTGGTGCTGGGCGCCCAGACGCTGCACGCGGCTGGCTGGGCCATGGGCGCCAAAGCCGAATCACGCCTGGAGACTCTGCGCGAGGCCGCGCACACCGCCTCCAAGCCATCTGACGACGCAGCCGCCAGCCAGGATGAGCGTGCCCCGTTGGACTACCCAACAGATGAAGTGGTGCTGGCCTGCCTGGGCGACGGTGCCTCCAGCCAGGGCGACGTCCATGAGTCCATGGTCTTCGCCAGCTCCTATCACCTCCCGATGATCTACTTCATCCAGAACAACCACTGGGCGATCTCCGTACCGGCCGAGCGCCAGTCGCGCACTCCGCTGGCACACCGCGCCGAAGGCTACGGCTTCGAAGGCGTCCGCGTCGACGGCAACGACGTGCTCGCCAGCTACGCCGTCGCCGCTCACCAGGCCGAGGCGATCCGCGCAGGCCACGGCCCGAAGCTCATCGAGTCGGTGACGTACCGGATGGGGGCGCACACCACCGCCGACGATCCGACGAAATACCGCACGGCCGATGAGGTGGCGAGCTGGAAGGCGAAGGACCCCATCGACCGGTACCGTTCCTGGCTGGTCTCAGGGGACAAAGCCGATGAGGCGTTCTTCTCCGAAGTGGAGGAAGAAGGCAAGAGCCTGGCCGCTGACCTGCGCAGTTCAGTGCTGAGCATGACCTCGATCGACCTCGACGAGGTCTTCGATACGGTGTACACGGAACCGCACCGTCAGGTGGAGGTCGAAAAGGGCTGGCTGAAGGATTACGAGGCAGGCTTCGTCGAAGAAGGCTCCGCAGGTGGGGAGGGCGCCACACGATGACATCCACTGGTGAGGCGAAGATGCCGACAGTGCAGAAGGGCACTGCGCAAAAGGGCACTGCGCAGAAGAGCGAGAAGACCGCGGCCGAACACGCTGAGCGGCCGAGTGGCCGCCAGCAGATGGTCCTGGCCAAGGCGATCAATGCGGCTCTGGCCGATGAGCTCTCCGCAGACGAGAAGACGCTGCTGATCGGTGAGGATATCGGGGCTCTGGGCGGGGTCTTCCGAGTGACCGACGGGTTGCAGGCGCGCTTCGGCGTCGACCGCGTGCTGGACTCGCCGCTGGCGGAGTCCGGGATCGTGGGGTCCGCGATCGGGATGTCGATGCGCGGTTTCAGGCCCGTGGCGGAGATTCAGTTCGATGGTTTCGTCTTCCCGGCGTTCAACCAGATCACCACGCAGCTGTCGAAGATGCACAACCGCACCAACGGGCTGGTGCGCACCCCGGTCACCATCAGGCTGCCCTATGGGGGGTCGATCGGCTCGATCGAGCACCATTCGGAGTCGCCGGAGGCGCTCTTCGTGCACACAGCGGGTCTGCGCGTGCTCGCGCCGTCCAGCCCGCAGGACGCCTACTGGATGACGCGCCAGGCGATCGCCTGCGACGACCCGGTGATCATCCTCGAACCGAAACGCCGGTACTGGCTCAAGGGCGACGTCGACTTCGACACCCCGGCGCCGGATGCCTTCCGCGCGCAGGTCATCCGCACCGGCACAGATGCCACGATCGCCGCCTACGGGCCGCTGGTCCCGGTCGCGCTCGCTGCGGCGGAAGCGGCGGCGCAGGATGGGCGCAGCATCGAGGTCGTGGACATCCGCTCGCTGAGCCCGCTGGACGACGAGACCATCGCGCGCTCGGCGGCGAAGACGAGGCGGCTCGTCGTCGCCCATGAAGCACCGACATTCGGCGGTCTGGGCGGAGAGATCGCCGCGCGGGTCTCCGAGCGGGCCTACCACCGCTTGGCCGCGCCGGTGCTGCGCGTAGGCGGCTTCCATATGCCCTATCCACCTTCCCAGCAGGAACACCGCTATCTGCCGGACATCGACAGGATGCTGGAGGCGCTCGAGCGCAGCTTCGGCTATTCCGGCGAGGACCACGCCAGCAGCAGGAGAAGCACCCATGGCTGAGACATTCAATCTTCCCGACGTCGGCGAAGGCCTTACGGAGGCGGAGATCGTCTCCTGGCGCGTGGCGATAGGGGACACTGTCGAGGTCAACGACATCATCGTGGAGATCGAGACGGCGAAGTCCCTCGTCGAGCTCCCGGTGCCCTATGCCGGCGTCGTCCGTGAGCTGCTCGCCGCGGAAGGGGAGACCATTGAGGTCGGCAATCCGCTGATCCGGGTCGGCGACCCGGGGGAGGCGCCGGAGGAGAGTGCTTCGGGGGATCAAGCCCAGGAGGGGTCAGAGTCCGCAGCGGCGCCGCCGGCGCATCCTCAGCCTGCGGAGGCAGCTTCGGAGGGCGGCTCGCAGGGGCCAGTCCGGAAAGGTGTTGCCCGCGGGCGCAGCGCCCGCGCCGGGAGGAAGACCCCCGTCAAGCAGACGGCGGCGACGCCGGACCAGAGCCCGGCGGAGGACTCCTCCGCGGATGCGCTGGTGGGGTCCGGGCCGAAAGCCGATTCCACGAAGCGGCGCCCGCGCACCCGCGCCACCCAGCCCGATGTGGTGGATCTCTCCGGCCTCGACATCCCGCGCGACGCGGGCCGTCCCCCGGGGGGCGAGCTCGCCGAGCTGGTGGCCAAAGCCAGCCCGCCCGTGCGCGCGCTGGCGAAGCGTCTCGGTGTGGCCGCATGGGAGCTCGTCGGGTCGGGCCGCAACGGCCAGATCACCAGGGACGACGTCGAACGTCAGGCTCGGCAGCGCGATGCGGAGCGGGAATCCGGCCGCGTGCCCAGCACAGGCGCTCCACGCACCGGACAGGGCACTGCGATACCGGCCGATCTCGGTCTGCTCTATGCCGGGCCGCGCGAGGACAACGTGCAGGTCCGTGGTGTCCGTAAGGCTACGGCCGTCAACGTCAGCGAGTCGGCCTCCAGCGTCCCGCATGTGTCGGTCTTCAAGGAGGTCGATGTCACCCGGACCATGGAGCTGCGCGCGGCGCTGAAGAAGGACCCGTCCTACGAGGGGCTCAGCGTCACCCCGATGCTCTTCGCCGCTAAGGCGATCATCTGGGCCGCGCGCCGCAATCCGCAGATCAACGCCTCCTGGCACACGACGCACTACACGCTGAAGAACTACGTGAACCTCGGCATCGCCGCCGCCACCCCGCGTGGCCTGGTCGTACCGATCGTCCATGATGCCCAGACCTACAACACGCGCGGGCTCGCCGCCGCCATCACGCAACTGACCATCGACGCGCGCCAGGGTAAGACGACAGTCGCCGATATGCAGGGCGGGACGATCTCGATCACCAATGTGGGTCCGCTGGGCCTGGACTCGGGGACTCCGATTCTGCCCGCCGGTCAAGCGGCGATCGTGGTCCTCGGCGCAGTGCGCAGGAAGCCCTGGGTCGTGGAGGAGCGCATCGTCCCCCGCGATGTGATGACGATCGGCGGCTCCTTCGACCACCGTCTGATCGACGGCGACCTTGCCGGGCACTTCGTCTCCGATATCGCGGCGGTCATGGAGGAGCCGGGCCTGCTCCTGGAATGACGCCGAGTCACGCGGCGGCTCAGGTCAGACTGCGTGAGGGTGCCTGAGGGAGGGTGCTGGCTCGGCTCCGGCCCCCGCGCCCAGCTCAGTCCTCGACGTCGAGGAGCTCCACTTGAGGGACGTCATCGGCGGGGAGGCCAAGCTCCTCGGCCAGCGGAGATCCGTCCAGGAGGATCTCGGCAGAATCAGCGCCGGTGGCGGCACGTGCCGTGACCTGGAGCTGCACGATGATCTGCCAGGACTCGCAGTCACTGCGGGTGATCGGCTCCCCGGACAGTTCGACGACGGCGCTGTCCTCCTCGACCTCGATCGATTCGATCGAGAGCTGCTGCTCGGAAGCGGCCAGAGCGTTGATGAACGCTGGGTCACCGTGATAGTACCGCTCGTCGTCGAGCAGGAAATCCACGGCGTCCCTCGCCGGTTCATCGGTCACCAGCGGTTCTGAGCGGACCACGCTGACAGTGTCGCCGCAGCCGAAATCAGCGCTGCGCGCCATTTCGCTGACGTGCACTGCCTCGAGCGGCTCATCGTCATCGGCCTCGGTCTCGTCCTCTTCCTGCGCGCCGGGAGCATCAGGGTTCTCCATATTCCCGTTCTCACCGGATGGCGCGCCCTCTTCGCTGCCGTGGGGACTGACGAAGGCCAGGGGGAGCCGGGTGGTCTCGTCGTCGTCGTACTCCGGTTGGGGTATGCCGCCGCCGGAATCCTCCTCTGACTGCCCATCGGCATCGGAGTCCGACCCGCATGAGGCGAGCACCAGGGTGCTGACCAGCAGGACTGCGCAGGAGAGCGACCGGGGGCCGCGCCGTCGGGCGGGACGAGCCTCCTCCACCATCCCGGAGTCCGTCATCCCGGATTCCGCCGTTCTGGGGTCCACCGTCTTGGAGTCCACCATCCTGGAGTCAGCCACCCCGGTGCCCGTGGTCTCGGAGCCCGAGGTCCCGGCCGCGGAGAGGTGCTGGGCGCGCAGAGGGAAGGAAGTCATTGTTCCAGGATAAAAGGTCCGCGCGCGGCTGTGCGCCAGGTGCGCCTGCGCGCCGGAGAAGACACGCGCACAGCGGAAAGGGCCCCGGTCCGATTCCGGTAGGCTGGTGGCATGCCGATTCGCAATCGTCGCGCCGCCGCGCTGCCTGCCAAACTTTCCCGTTCATGGCTGCTGATCAATGCCGCCTCCCGGGAAGATTTCGCGCCGGGACTGGCCAGTGAAGCTGATTCCGTCATCTTCGACTTGGAGGCCTCCGTTCCGGCGGACTCCAAGGAGTCGGCGCGGGCGGATGTCGTCGAA
>DXGD01000136.1 GCA_019114115.1 Candidatus Nesterenkonia stercoripullorum | reverse complement strand
AGCATCGCCGATCCGAGCTTGCTCAACAGCAGGATCGCCGCGAGCGTGATGAAGGCCAGCCCGATGTTCTGCAGGGAGCCGTAGTCGGCGGCCTCCGCATCGCCTCCCATGGACCAGTTCGCCGCCACCGGGATCAGGGTCAACCCGATCGCAGTGATGACCGTGCCGGTCACCACTGGAGGGAAGAACCTGATGATCGCGGCGAAGAAGGGCGCGATGATGAAGCCGAGCAGGCTCGCCACGATGACTGCACCGAAGACTGTGGTCAGGTCGTTGCCCGGGCCCGAGAGGATCGCGAGCATCGTGGCGACGCCGCCGAAGGACACCCCTTGGACCAGAGGCATCTTCGCACCGATGAAGGGCACCCCGACGCTCTGCAGGATCGTGGCGAACCCGCCTACGAAGAGGCTGGCGGTGACGAGCAGCGCTGTCTGCTGCGCGGTGATGCCAGCGGCGCTGCCGATGATCAGCGGCACCGCGATGATGCCTCCGTACATCGTGAGAACGTGCTGCAATCCGTAGGTGAAGAGTTTGCCTACCGGCAGCCACTCATCCTCGGGGCGGGTGGAAGAGGCCGGTATGCTCTTCCGCGCTGTCGTGCGTCCACGGGTCATCTGGGTGCCTTCCATGCTCTGCTCGGGAGGGCGCGTACCGCATACTGCGTGCTGTATGCCGCGTGGTGGCTCTCCCGCGCACCGTGAGAGTTTTCATCGTGCGGGATAGGTATTCCGCATGGTGATTTCGAGTGTAACTCACATCACAGGCAGATGGGAGGGGTGGAGTCACCGTGTTGTGTTCGTATTCGCCCTAGTCAGCGGCGTTACTCAGGGTTTTTGCCCAGTGGCCCTACTGAGGGGCCTCAGTCAGTGGGCTTGAGCTGCTCGATCACATCGGTGGGCGGGTTGACCATGAGAGTGGCCTCATCGCGGTAGGTGCTCAGCTCGTTGTCGATGAAGCTGGGCAGCGCATCCATGAGGGCGACGTCGCTGCCCTGCTGCTCCGAGAGCCTCCACCGATGATCGATCAGGTGGTGCATGATCTCCGCGGGTTCCAGCTTGTCCCGCAGTTCGCGCGGGATCTCACGGATCACGGGCGAGAAGACGTCCTGCGTCCAGTTATGCGCGGCGACGGCCTCATCGCCATGGGGGTCGTGCTGAGCACGGTGGGCATCGATCGCGCCCAGCAGCTTCCGCGCCTGGTTCTCCTGCGCGTCGAGGCCGGTGAGGTTCATCAGGCGGCGCTGATGATGCCCCGGGTCCACGACCTTCGGGCGGAGCAGCAGCGTGCCGTCCTCACGTGCGGAGCGGATGTCGTACTCTTCGACGTCGAAGCCGAGCTCATTGAGCCGGCGGATACGTTCTTCGATGAGCCACTGCTGATCGGGGTTGAAGGCGGTATCACCGGTCAGTTCCTGCCAGAGCCCGCGGTAGGAGTCGATGAACTGGTGCGATGTGGCAACCGGATCGACATCTTCATCGATCATCCCGCCTTCCATCAGATCCATGAGCTCGCCGGCGATATTCACCTGGGCGACGTCGAGGTCGTATTCGCGCTGGCCGGTCGACAGCTGCGGATGCAGCTCTCCGGTCTCGGCGTCGACGAGGTATGCCGCGAACTCCCCGGCATCCCGGCGGAACAGCGTATTGGACAGCGACACATCGCCCCAGTAGAAGCCGATCAGATGGAGCTCGACCATCAGGAGGGCCTGCGCGTCGATGAGGCGCCGCAGCGTCTCCTTGCGCATCATGTGATTGAAGACCGCGCGGTAGGGCAGGGAGAAGCGCAGATGCCGCGTCACCAGGGCGGGGGAGAGCTCCTCCTGGTGAGGGTTGCGACGTCCGGTCACCTCGGCCACGGGCTTCACGCAGGGTGCCCCCAGCCGGCCCAGCCTGCGCAGCATGCGGTATTCGTGCCGCGCAGCCCGCTCCGAGGTCTCCTTGATGGCGATGACCGACCCGCCCAGATAGGCGAACCGGACGATATGCCGGGAGATGCCTCGGGGCAGCGCGGCGATCACGTCTTCCGGCCAGCTTTCCAGGGGCTGGTCCCAGGGGAGTTCCAGCAGCTCCTGAGGGATCGTCCCCGAGGCGGTGAGACTGAGGCCGGGGGTCGCCGTCATGCCGGTCCCTCTTCCGTCGCTGCCGTCTCCGGGCTCCCGGGACGGCAGCGCAGCTGCGTCAGCGTGTCGAGCACTCCGGCCAGATCAGCGGGGGCCGCGATGCGCAGCCCCGCGGCGGTCTCTCCCTCGCCGACTTTGACCCCTACGTCCTGGCCCGTCAGCACGGCGAAGCCGTATTCGTCAGTGACGTCGTCCCCGGCAAAGAACACTGCGCCGGGTGCGATCCGCTCGCGCAGCTCGGTGATCGCTTCGCCCTTGGTGGCATGGACGACGACGGCTTCGACGATCTGCTTGCCCTCTTTGACGTGCGCGCCGTCGATCATCGCGAGGGCGGCGCGTGCCTCGTCGAGGATGTGCTCTCCGGTTTCGGGGTCGGCGACTTTGCGGACGTGTATGGCACCACCGGCCGGCTTGTGCTCGACCCAGGCGCCCTCATGATCGGCGGCAACCGAGGTCAGCGTTTCCAGGACCGTGCGTCGTGCGGTCTCCTGCCCCGCGTCGAGCTGGAGGCCCGGGGCGTCGTCGCCCATGTCCACCTCAGCGCCGTGGGAGCCGACGAGAATGGTGCCGGCCGGAGGTGAGGCCAGAGCATGCAGGTCCGCCAGCGGACGCCCCGAGACATAGGCCACGGTGACCCCTGCGAGCGTGCTGAGCTGGTCGATAGCCCGCGCGTTCGCGGGCACTGGACGCGCGCTGGCCGCATCGGCGACGAGCTCCGCCACGCATCCGTCGAAGTCGAGGCATACCAGGATCGAGTCGTGCGCTGCGAGATCCGTCAGGGCTGCCGAGAGCTCTGCTGCGGAGCTTGTGTGCTGAATTGTCGCGGGAGCTTCACTCATAGGTTTCCTTCTTCTTCGCCGTGGGCTGCTTCGTCACTCGCGAGCGTGTGGTCTGAGCTGGGGTGCCGGGGAGGGGTCCGGTCGGCAGCCTCGGGCTCGACTGCGCTCAGGGCTTAGGTCCCATATCGGCCAGCCGGTCGAGGAAATCGGTGGCCCAGCGTTTCACATTATGCGAGACCACCTGGCGTCGCAGGCTGCGCATCCGCTTGGTCGTTTCCTCGGAGTCCATGCGCGCGGCGGTCACCATCGCGGCCTTGAGCTCATCCACATCGTGCGGGTTGATCAGCAGGGCCTGGGGGAGCTGGTCGGCGGCGCCGGTGAACTCGGAGAGCACCAGCACGCCGTCGCGGGTGGTCCGGGCGGCAACGTACTCTTTGGCCACGAGGTTCATGCCGTCACGCAGAGCAGTCACCAGCATCACGTCGGCGGCGAGATAGAGGGCCACCATCTCTTCGACCGGGTAGGAGTGGTGCAGGTAGCGGATCGCCGTATGGGCCATCGTGTCGTACTCGCCGTTGACGCGGCCGACGGTTCCCTCGATCTCCTCGCGCAGCACCTGGTAGGACTCCACGCCTTCGCGGGAGGGGGAGGCGATCTGCACCAGGCAGGCCTGCCCCACGCGCAGCGTCCCCTCTTTGAGGAGCTCCTCATAGGCCTTCATGCGGTGCCGGATCCCCTTGGTGTAGTCCAGCCGGTCGACGCCGAGGTACACCGTTTCGGGATCTCCCAGGGCGCTGCGGATCTGCGCGGCCCGTTCGATGATGTCCTCGCGCTGGGCGAGCTCCACGATCTTGTCAGTGTCGATCGAGATGGGGAACGCGCGGGCCGTCGCAATCCGGTACTGCCCCTCGGCCGGAGCGGAGAGCTGGCGGGGCGCGGTGCCCCGGCTCGGATCGGGGGTGAAGCCTTCGGGGACCGGGGCATGGGTCAAATCCGCCTCATCAGTGGGGACATAGACCTGCTCGGATTTGATGTAGTAGCCCAGTCGCTGGCGCACGGCGCGCTGGAAGTTCCGCGCGTCGGACTCGCGTTGGAAGCCGATGAGGTCGGCGCCGAGCAGTCCCCGCAGCACGGCCTGCCGCCAGGGAAGCTGTGAGAACAGGCCGGGAGGCGGGAAGGGAATGTGGTTGAAGAACCCTATGCGCAGATCCGGCCGCAGCTCGCGGAGCATCTGCGGGACGAGCTGGAGCTGGTAGTCCTGTACCCAGACGGTGGCGCCGTCGGCGGCGACCTCCGCCGCGGCCTCCGCGAATCGGCGGTTCACGCGGCGGTATGCCTCGAACCAGTGGCGGTGGAAATCCGGGCGGGCGATGACGTCGTGATACAGCGGCCAGAGCGTGCCATTGGAGAAGCCCTCGTAGTAGTCCTCAAGTTCCTGCTCGCTCAGCGGCACCGGAACCAAGTGCATGCCGGCATGGTCGAAGGGCTCCAGAGTCTCATCGGGGGCGCCATGCCATCCCACCCATGCGCCTTCGGAAGTCTCCATCACCGGCGCCAGGGCAGTCACCAGGCCCCCAGGTGAGCGCTGCCATCCGACGCTCCCGTCAGGCTCTGTGACACGATTCACGGCAAGCCGGTTGGCGATGACGACGAAGTCGTACCCCGCGCCCGTCGTGGCCTGCTGCGACTGGCGGTCGCCTGTCTCTTCGCTGCCTCGCTGAACCATCGTCAGGGGTCCTTCCTGGGGCTGGTGGTAATGCTCCGGCTATGACACCTTTAGCACGAGCCTATACCCTTGAGAGGCCGCATCCATGAGGGTCGCGGATGGATCGTGAATTCGAAAGAGATGATCATGGCTGAAGACCCCCGGAAGCCAGCTCGAGCGAGCGCGCGTGAGCAGGCGAGGAAGATACACGCGGAGCAGGAGCGCAAGCAGCGTCGCACCTCCGTCCTGCTGCGGGTGGGCGTGATCATCGTCGCCGTGGCCATCGTCGCGGGCCTGGTGTTCTGGGTCGTCAACCGCAACGGCAATGGCGACGACGCGGCCGAGGCCGAAGGGCCCGCCCCCGCTGTCGCCAATGAGCAGGGCGGGTTCACCGTCACTGCCGAGGGCGAGCTGGTCGGCGGCGCCGATATGGGCACTGTCGATGCGGAAGACGTGTCCGGAGAGGGTGACTCAGATCTTCCCGCCGGAGTGGTCGAGCGGGAAGAGGGTGAAAAGCCGCATGTGGTGATCTACGTGGATGCCAACTGCGTGCACTGCGCCAGCTTCGAGGAGGAGAACTCCGACCAGCTTGAGCAGTGGGTCGACGAGGAGCTCATCACCCTGGAATACCGTCCGGTCGGATTCCTCGATGGCAACTCCGGTACGAACTACTCCTCCCGTGCCTCGAACGCCTTCACCTGCATGGCGGAGGAATCACCGGAGAACTACCTGGACTATGTCGGGTCGGTCGTGGCCAACCAGCCCAACGGGGAGCTCTCCGATGATGAGCTCGCCGCCTGGGCCCAGGACAACTACGACGTCGATATCAGTGAGTGCATCTCCGACGGCACCTACCGCGCCTTCGCCAGCTACGCGACAGCTCAGGCACAGGCCGAGGGCGTGTCCGGCACGCCGACGGTCTACGTCGACGACGTCGACTGGGCTGAGTCAGAGACGCCCTTCCAGGAACTGGCGCAGAGCCACATCGACGAGTACGAGGACGAGGCGTCCTAGTGGGCGGCCCGGCTGGTTGGCCAGCCGGGCACTTTCACCGGTAGGATGCTTGATGCAGCGTTCGCCTTCGGACGCTACGCCTCCTTAGCTCAGCTGGTAGAGCAACTGTCTTGTAAACAGTAGGTCGTCGGTTCGAATCCGGCAGGGGGCTCCACTTTCTCAGGGATGCTTCAGGCATCCACGCCCGGGCCTGAGGTCCGTGGCTTGTGCGCGTAGGCGAGGAATGCGCTCGCTGCGCTGATATTGCCCTTCTTGTAGGGCGCTGATCAAGACGATAGATCAAGAAGGTTTCGAATGTCTTCCCATTCATCGGCGCCCACCGCGCCCGCAGAAGGCGCCGCAGAGAAGATGCCCGTCCAGGACAAGCTGACGATCGGGGCGCTGCTGGTCTCGACGTTCGTGATGATCCTCAACGAGACCATCATGAACGTGGCGCTGCGTCCGCTCATGCAGGAATTCCAGATCAGCGAGCCCACTGCACAGTGGCTGACGACGGCGTTCATGCTCACTCTCGCCACGGTCATCCCGACCACGGGCTATGTGATCCAGCGCTTCAGCATCCGCGGTGTCTTCACCACCGCCATGTCGCTGTTCATCATCGGCACCGCGGTGGCGGCTGCCGCGCCTGGCTTCTCCTTCCTGCTGGTGGGTCGGGTCATCCAGGCTGGCGGCACGGCGATCATGCTGCCGCTGCTGATGACCACAGTGCTCACGCTGGTCCCGCCGCACCGCCGGGGCGTGGTGATGGGCAATATCGCCATCGTCATTTCCGTGGCTCCGGCGACAGGGCCTGCTCTGTCGGGCTTCATTCTGCATATCGCGGACTGGCGGTTCCTGTTCCTGACCATTCTGCCGATCGCCGTCGTCGCCGCCTTCCTGGGCCGGCCGCGGCTCAGCACGGAGGCGGGTCAGGCTGAGTCCCGGCTGTCGGTGACATCGCTGGTGCTGGCTGTGCCGGCGTTCGGCGGGGTCGTGTACGGGATCAGCCAGATCGGTGGCGGTCACGGCACGGAGGATGTGTCCGCCGAGACACCCTCGGGGCCGGATCCGATGGCGCTCGGGGCCTTGGGGGTCGGTGTCCTGTGCCTCGTAGCCTTCGCCCTGCTCCAAGTCAGGCTGCAGAAGTCGGGTTCGGCGCTGCTGAACCTGCAGCCCTTCCGCTTCCCGATGTACACCCGGGCGCTGGCGATGATGCTGCTGATGATGGTTGCGCTGTTCGGCGCCCTCATCATGCTGCCGCTGTTCCTGCAGACTGTGCGCGGCTTCGATACTTTGCAGACCGGCCTGCTCATGCTTCCTGGAGGCATCCTCATGGCCCTGCTGGCGCCCTACGTCGGACGACTCT
>DXGD01000135.1 GCA_019114115.1 Candidatus Nesterenkonia stercoripullorum | reverse complement strand
CGAGCACCACGTGGGCGGAGATGATCGGAAGTCCTGTGGCGACAGTGGAGGCGTGGAGGTCGTGAACGTCCTCCACGTGCCGGACCCCGCGCAGGTGCTCCCGCACGGCTTCTAGGTCGACTCCGCGGGGGGTTAATTCCAAGAGCACACGTGAGGTCTCGACCAGCAGGACGACCGCGCGGGGAACGATGAGTGCGGCGATCAGCAGCGCCGCCACCGCGTCGGCCTGGGCCCAGCCCGTCAGCCATATCGAGGCTGCCGCCACGAGGACCGCCACCGAGCCCAGGGCATCAGCGAGGACCTCGAGGAAGGCGGCGCGAAGATTGAAATTGCTGTGCCGATGTGCGCGCAGCACCATCAGCGAGGCGATATTGCCGGCAAGTCCGAGTGCGCCGAACACTGCCAGAGGCAGGTGGTCGACGTCGACCGGATCGCTCAGCCGCTGGATGCCTTCGATACCAGCGTAGATCCCGATGCCGGCGAGCAGGGCGGCCTGCATGAGCCCGGCCAGCACCTCCATCCGGCGCAGGCCCCAGGTGCGACGTGACGTGGCGCGGCTGTACATGAGGCTGGCGGCGATGACCGCGACGATGAGTCCCACGGAATCGGTCAGTGAGTGCACCATGTCCGTCAGCAGCGCCAGCGACCCTGTCATCACCGCGCCGACACCCTGCACGGCGACGATCCCCAGCGTGATCGCACACGCCACGATCAGCCCCCGGCGCTGTGCCGAGCGCTCAAGCGGGGAGGAATCGGGCGAGGAGTGGTGATGCACGACGTCGTACCTTTCTCACGGGGCGCGCCTTTTTCGCGAATGCTGTCAGCGGGCGCATTGGGCGGGGATTTCCCCTCGTGATTTCAGTGTAGAAGCGAGCGATCAGATCGCCTATCATGCGCACTGATCGCAGAATCGTTCTCATCTGTGGCGCCCTCATTCCGTCGCTCAGGGCAGTCTCGGAGGCTGCCCTGATCCGCACGGGGCACAGTGTGATGGGATACAGTGCAGCCATGGTTGTGTCGCGGAACTACATGATCAGTGGTGCCTATATCGTGCCGGTTGAGTCGGAGCCGTTCGAGGGCAATATTGTCGTGACAGATGGTGTCATCGCCGCCCTGGGGGAGGACGTTAAGCTCCCAGCGGGCCACACGGAGATCGACGGGGCCGGTAGGTGGCTGCTGCCCGGCCTGGTGGACGCGCATGTGCATCTCGGGGTGCACGAAGAGGGTGAGGGCTGGGCCGGGGCCGACGTCAATGAGACGACCGATCCCGTGACTGCTGCGGCGCGCGCCATCGACGCGATCAACCCCCACGACGTCGGATTCGACGACGCTCTTGCCGGCGGTGTGACCAGCGTGAACGTGAATCCGGGCTCGGCGAATGCGATCGGCGGACTGGCTGTGGCCATCAAGACGCACGGCCGCATCGTCGACGATATGGTGCTGCGGTCTCCCTCCGGGGTGAAGTCGGCTCTCGGGGAGAATCCCAAACGGATCTATGGGGAGAAGAAGCAGACGCCGAACACCCGCCTCGGCGTCGCCATGACCTTGCGCAAGGCCTTCGCCGAAGCGCGGCACTGGCAGCAGAAGGACCCCGGGGAGCGGCCGGCGGATCTCGTCTCGGAAGCCTTGGTGGCGGTGCTTGAGCGCGAGATCCCCTGGCGGCAGCACTGTCACCGGGCGGACGATATCGCTACCGCGATCAGGATCGCCGACGAGTTCGGCTACGACCTCGTGCTGGACCACGGCACTGAGGCGTATAAGCTCGCCGATATGCTCGCCGAGCGCGAGATCCCGGTGCTCTACGGCCCGATGATCGTCTCGCGCTCGAAAGTCGAGGTGCGGGACCGGCTGCCGGCCGCGCCGGGGATCCTGGCCCGGGCCGGGGTAGAGGTCTCGATCATCACCGACCATCCGGTGGTGCCGATCGACTTCCTGATCCACCAAGCAGCGCTGGCCGTGCGGGAGGGCATGGAGCCCGATGCCGCACTGCGGGCGATCACGATCAATCCGGCGCGCGTGCTCGGCGTCGAGGACCGTGTGGGTAGCCTGCGTGTCGGCAAGGACGCCGACCTGGTGCTTTGGTCCGGGGATCCGCTGGACACTCGTGAGCGGGTCGTCCGCACCTGGGTCAGCGGCGTCGACGTGTACTCTTATGACGAAGAATCTCGACAGGGGAAGGTAGCTCCGCGATGGTCAGCGTCCTCCTGACGATCACCGGCCGAGTGCAGGGCGTCGCCTACCGGATGAATGCCCGGGAGCAGGCCCGCTCGCTGGGTCTGCGCGGCTGGGTCGCCAACACCGACGACGGCGCCGTCCGCCTGCTCGCCTCGGGCGACTCAGACGCCGTCGACCGTCTGGTTCAGTGGTGCCGGCAGGGGCCCCCGGCCGCTCGCGTGAAGCATGTCGATCACAGCGAAGCGGACGCCGATGATCTGTCCTCGCTGCCGGAAGGTTTCGAGATTCGCTGACGGTCCTCTGCTGCGGTGCAGGTCAGAAGCGAAGGCGCAGCGGCGTGTCACACATCCGCTCTATCCGGAAACTAATGTATCGAGACGGCCATCGCCTGTCTCGTGATGA
>DXGD01000134.1 GCA_019114115.1 Candidatus Nesterenkonia stercoripullorum | reverse complement strand
GCCCCGGTGAGCCGGTTCAGCAGGGAGGACTTCCCGGCGTTGGTGTACCCGGCGATGGCCACCGAAGGTACGGCGTTGCGCACGCGGTTGGCACGCTTGGCGTCCCGTGCCGGCTTCATCGCCGCGATCTCCTTGCGCAGCCGCGCCATGCGCTGGTTGATGCGACGACGGTCCAGCTCGATCTTCGTCTCACCGGGACCGCGCGAGCCGATGCCTGCTCCGCCAGCGCCGACGCGACCGCCGGCCTGGCGTGACAGCGACTCGCCCCAACCACGCAGACGGGGCAGCATGTACTCCATCTGGGCCAGTTCGACCTGTGCTTTGCCCTCCCTCGACTGCGCATGCTGGGCGAAGATATCCAGGATCAGACCGGTCCTGTCGATGACTTTGACCTTGACGATGTCCTCGAGGCCTCGCCGTTGAGACGGAGCGAGCTCCGAGTCGACGACGACAGTGTCGGCGCCGAGCTCACTGACAGCCTCGCGGATGTCTTCAGCCTTTCCCGAGCCGAAGAACGTGCCCGGGTCGGGTGTCGTACGGCGTTGCAGGAAGCCGTCGAGCACCGTGGAGCCCGCTGTCTCTGCCAGTGCAGCCAGCTCACGCAGCGAGTACTCGGCCTCGCTTGAAGAACCTGAGCTGTAGAGCCCTGCCAGAACGACGCGCTCCAGGCGAAGCTGCCGGTACTCGACCTCTGTGACGTCCTCGAGCTCGGTGGACAGCCCGTCGACACGACGCAGCGAGCGACGCTCGAAGAGGTCGTACTGGTCGCCGTCGGCTCCGCTGTGCTCTGTGCCCTGGCTGCTGAGCTCACGCGCTTGCCCCGAGAGGGCGGCACGGCCGGGCCGTGCCGCGCGGTGAGCGGCCCCATTGGAGCCGCTGTCTGTCTCGGTGAGAAACTCTTGGTCGGCCACGAACCGCGATGCGCTGGTACGTTCCCGGGCACGATCGGCCGCGAGGATACGGTCAATGGCAGCGTCCACGCCCTGCTGCGTCTCCTCAGATGCCGCTTGGCCGGGCACGCTGGGGTGCGCATGGTCCTCGTCGGGCGCCACGGCCTCTGTATTCTCCGAGGACGGGTGGTGATTTTTCTGGTTGGTCATATTCTCCTCTGAGTCCCGGCACCGGAACTCGCCCGGACGGCAGGTTCCCATCCTATGGGCCATCGGACGGACAGGCACGCGCAGCTCTGACTGACACGGCGCTGCGCCGCGGTGCTCTGGGACTGGGTCATGGGGCGAGGTGCTCGCCTGTGGATGCTTGAGATGTGCGGCACAGCGGAAGTGTGAACGCCTTCCGGGAGTCGGGCGACTCGACCGGACGCGGTCTCAGCTGGTGCGCACAGGATGACGGAGCTCATGGGCTCACTAGATGAAGAAAATCCACATGCAGCAATTATAGCTGGAGGCCTACAGGGGACACGAATCGGTAGTATCGAGGTGTGAGCACTTCGCACTATTTCTCTTCTCCGGACGGACCCTATACGCCGCGCGACGTCACTGTGACGCTGGAAGGCCGGTCGCTGACCGTGGCCACTGCGGGCGGCGTGTTCTCTCCCGACGGAGTGGACAAGGGCACTGCCATCCTGCTGAACGAAGTGCCCGACCCTTCCCCGACGGGCCATCTGCTGGATGTCGGTTGCGGGTGGGGTCCGCTCACGCTGAGCCTGGCGATGCGTGCCCCGGAAGCCACGGTCTGGGCGGTGGACGTCAATGAGCGGGCAAGGGAGCTGTGCCGGCTCAACGCCGAACGATTCGGCCTGGCCAATGTGCAGGTCATGGCCCCCGAAGACGTCCCCACGGGGGTACGTTTCGACACGATCTGGTCCAACCCGCCGATCCGGGTCGGAAAGCAGGCGCTCCACGAGCTTCTGCAGCTGTGGCTGCCGCGGCTTGAGTCCAATGCCGAAGCCTGGCTTGTCGTGCAGAAGAACCTCGGGGCCGATTCCCTCCTGACCTGGATCGGATCGATGCTTGCCGCGGTGGGAGAGGATTTCAGCGCCGAGCGTGCGGACAGCTCAAAGGGCTTCCGGCTGCTGCGAGTGCGCCGCGCTGCAGCTCAGGAGAGTGCGCGGTGAAGTCTCTGCGCCACGGCGGCGTCAGCGTGCTCCACGTCGCCGAGCGCCCACCACTTCACATCGTGGCTCTCGGCGCTGACCACGGGCTCTGCTGCGTGCTCAGCAACGGCTAGAAAACCGATATCCCAGTGCACCGCGCATCCCCCGAAGCGGCCCCTCAGGCGCTGGAGATCCACGTCCACGGGAACTGAGCTGAGCAAGGAGATTCCCGGCACGCCGCTCTCTTCGGTGGCTTCGCGCAGGGCGGCTGCCGCTGCGCCGTCGTCGGCGAGCTCAATGTGCCCTCCCAGCTGCAGCCACCTGTCGGCCTTCCCATGCAAGGCCAACAGCACCTTGTCGTGCTGCGGGGACAGTACGAAACAGCTTGCTGTCACGTGCTCGGCAGCGGCGCCTTTGCGGAGAGCTTCATCCTGATTCCTCTGCAGCAGCCCCAGGCATTCCTCCCGACGCGCGTCTTGGCTGGATGTGGCGGGAGCCCAGCTGGCCAACTCCGCCGATATGCTCTGGGCAAGGCTGGTCCACGTGCGAGGAGCCATTGATAGCCGTCCTCCTACTGCAGCGTTCCTGCGATGACCCGCTCGGCGGGCCCGGAAAGCTCGACCTCTTCCGCGCCGTCTGCACGGGGAAGGAAACGGACGGTCACTTCCCCACCGGGGACGACGACGTCCCAGGTCGAGACGGCGTCCTCCCCCGCCCATACCCGGACGGCGGCGGCCGCCGCGCAGGCACCGGTGCCGCAGGACATCGTCTCACCCACACCACGCTCGTGGACGCGCATGTGAACGCGCCCCACGCCGTCGGAGACGAGTGGCTCCGCAGGGACGACGAATTCCACGTTCGTCCCATGGGGAGGCTCCGGGTCGACGGTCGGCTTCTCTCGCAGGTCCACCGCATCCAGCGCTTCGATGTCGGGCAGAGCGACCACGGTGTGGGGGTTGCCCATGGAGATGCTCAATGCGGGCCGGGGATCCGCGATGCCGGCAGCCATGACCAATGAGTCAGAAGCACCCTGTTGCGCCAGTTCAGGGTCGATGAAGGCCCATACTCCCATGCCCACGGCGTACCCCCCGACCACTTTGCGAATCGTCCTGGTGCCCGCCCGCGTCACGATGACGACGTCTTCTCCCGCGTCGAGCTGCAGCAGGCCCTCGGCTTCGAGGCTCAGGGCGAATGCTCGCACACCATTGCCGCACATCTCGGCGAGGCTGCCGTCCCCATTGCGATAGTCCATGAACCACACCGGCGCGACGTCTGTGCTGGCCAGCTCAGGATTCGCGGTCAACAGCGCGGATACCTCGGGGTCATTCGCACGGTGGGCAGGTACAGCCCGAATCAGCCCATCGGCGCCGAGGCCCAGGTGCCGGTCGCAGAGGGCTGCCACCTGCTCTGCTGAGAGCTCCCACTCGGCGCGCGGGTCCATGAGCATGACGAAATCATTGCCGGTGGCGTGTGCCTTGGACACGGCTGCCCCGCTGAGGTCATTCAGGGCGGTGAGATGGTGAACCACGGGCATCACTTTCTGAGTCGGATCGCTGCGAGGAGGTGCGGCCTTCGAGCCTACACCTGTCCGGAACGCTGATCCGCGCCCGGATCTTCCCCATGACGGATGACCGAGAGCGCGCGCTGAAGGAGGGACGTGCCGTTGGTGCTGTTCTCCGGTGCTGGGCCAGGGATCCAGTGAATTCTGGGGTCCGCCCGGAACCATGTCTCCTGCTTCCGGGCAAGTTTCCGCGTGGCTGTCGCGGTGGCTTCCTCGGCTTCGGCAACTGTTGAGGTCCCGTCGAGCACTGCGAGGAACTGCTGATAGCCGATGGCCTTCGACGCGGTGATTCCTTCGCGCAGGCCACGCTGGTCCAGCTCGCGCACCTCGTCGAGGAGTCCTGCCTGTGTCATGTGCTGGACTCGGTGGCGGATGCGCTCGTGCAGAACTGCTCGGTCCATGGTCAGGCCCAGCTGAATCACTGGCTCCATCACGGGGCAATATTCGCGCTGTGGCATGAAGGACGTGAAGGGCCTCCCCGTGAGACGTACGACTTCTAAGGCGCGCACCAGCCTCCGGTCATCGCGAATCGATTCTGCAGAGGAGGGGTCTGTTCTGCGCAGCTCCTCACGCAGGGCTTCCGCACCCTCGAGGCGGAGTTGCGTGGTCAGCCGATCGCGAAGGTCAGGGTCCGTAGGCGGGAAGTCGATAGTGTCGATGGCCGCGCGGACGTAGAGGCCTGACCCGCCGACCAGGATGGGGGTCCTGCCCCGCGCACGGATCTGCGGGACAAGCTCCCGGGTGCTGCGCTGATAGTGGGCGACTGAGGCTTCTTGGGTGACGTCCAGGACGTCGATCTGGTGGTGCGGGATCTCGCGCTGCTCTGCTGGCGGAACCTTTGCTGTGCCGATGTCCATTCCGCGGTAGAGCTGCATGGCATCCGCGTTGACGATCTCGCCGTCAAGATGCTCGGCCAAGGAGATGGCAAGGTCCGATTTGCCGGTGGCAGTAGCGCCGGACAGGACGACCAGAGGGGGCGGGCCATCCCCGGGCCTGGGCACGCCCATCAGGCCTCGGACCGCAGGCCCGGCATTCCGAGGGACACCGAGCCGGGTTTATCACCGGGGACCGAGGTCGTGCCTACCCCGCAGGATTCAGCCTGCGACCTATCCCATGCATCGCCAGCGGCGGAGGGACGCACCGCGTACTGCCGGGCATCAGCCGGGTCGGCGACAGCGTAGAAGCCTGCTGACTCGGTGATCGGTACGCTGACGAAATCACCCGGGCGTGGCACCGGTGCACCCTCGGGCACTGAGAAGTGCACGAGGCGGTTGTCCGGGGCCCGGCCGCTGAGCCGGCCTGTGCGGGAGTTCTTCGACCCGGAGTCGGCGACGACCAACAGCTCCTGACGGGTACCGACGAGGCGCCTGTTCTCTTCGGCGCAGATGCGATCCTGCAGCGCCACCAGCCGTTCGAAACGTTCCTGGACGATGTGCTTGGGCACTTGCTCGTCCATGGTCGCGGCGGGGGTGCCTGGCCGTGGCGAGTACTGGAACGTAAAGGCGGAAGCGAATCGGGAGGCTTCGACGACGTCGAGGGTCGCCTGGAAGTCTTCTTCCGTCTCCCCGGGGAAACCGACGATGATGTCTGTGGTCACAGCCGCTTCGGGCATACGCTCGCGAACTCTTTCGAGGATGCCGAGGAACTTCTTCGAACGGTAGGAGCGTCGCATGGCTTTGAGGACGCGGTCGGATCCTGACTGCAGCGGCATATGCAGCTGCGGCATGACGTTGGGCGTCTCAGCCATCGCCTCGATGACGTCATCGGTGAACGAGGCCGGGTGCGGGCTGGTGAATCGCACGCGCTCCAGTCCGCGGATCTCGCCGCAGGCCCGCAGGAGTTTGGCGAAGGCGCCCCGATCGCCGAACTCGACACCGTAGGTGTTCACGTTCTGACCCAGCAGCGTGACCTCGACGGCGCCGTCGTCGACGAGCGCCTGGACTTCGGCGAGGATGTCTCCTGGCCGGCGATCACGTTCCTTGCCGCGAAGGGAGGGCACGATGCAGAAGGTGCAGGTGTTGTTGCAGCCTACCGATATCGACACCCACCCCGAGTACACCGCCTCTCGCTTCGTCGGAAGCGTGGACGGGAAGGTTTCCAGGGCATCGAGGATCTAGATCTCAGCATCGCTGTTGTGCCGGGACCGCTCGAGCAGGGTGGGCAGCGAGCCGATATTGTGCGTACCGAAGACCACGTCCACCCACGGGGCCTTCTCCTGGACTGCCGACTGGTCCTTCTGCGCCAGGCAGCCGCCCACGGCGATCTGCATCCCGGGCCTGTCCTGCTTGACGGGCCGCAGCTGGCCAAGGTTTCCGTAGAGCCTGTTGTCCGCGTTCTCCCGCACCGCACAGGTATTGAAGACGACGACGTCGGCCACGGCGCCGTCATCGGCCCGCCGGTAGCCTGAGTCTTCCAGGAGCCCGGAGATCCGCTCCGAATCATGGACGTTCATCTGACAGCCGAAAGTCCGCACTTCATAGGTGCGCGCAGCGGTGCTCTGCGTCTCGAAGGCGTGTGCGTCAGCAGCGACGGCCGAGGCCGCGTGCTGCGTCGGGGTCAAAGTCTCAGTCATAGAAGCTCACATGCAGTCAGATCAGTATCCATCGGGTGCTGCCCCAGTCTACTCGTCAGAACCGGTGCGCTACGCAGCGCGCTCGTCCAGAGCCTCCCGGACAAGCTTCAGTGCGGCACCAGGAGCGTGACCGCGGCGACCTAGCGCCCCCACGAGGCGGCGTGCAATCTTGTCCCGCTCTTTCCGGTCTTCAGGAGAGTTCCCTTGCGGGACGGCGACGGTCCTGAGCTTGTTGTCGATCAGCTCTCGGGCAGCCGAATCATCATCCTCGTCGCTGAGCGCACTCACCGCAGCCTCAGCCGTCTCCTCTGAGATCCCCTTCTCCCGCAGTTCTTGCCGCAGCATACGCCGCCCGAGGTTCTTCGACTCATGCCGAGTCCTCACCCAGCTACGGGCAAAGGCCGCATCATCGATCAGATGCACTTCTTCAAGGCGGTCCAGCACCGCACTGATGAGCTCCTGCGGGTATTCCTTCTCTCGGAGTGCCTTATCGAGCTGATAGCGACTCTTCGGCGATCCGGTGATCTTACGCAGGACGAGTGAGCGAGCCTTTTCGTAGGTGTGCTCCGGAGCCTCACCTGCGTGGCCGGGCCCCGAACCGAGCTCCGGTGCACTGAGCTCCGGTGCACTGGCTTCAGATGCACCGGTCGCAGAAACATCGGGTTCCGAAGGGAGATTCGGGCTCCTCGAGTCGGGGGCCTCTTCCTCGGACTCCCCCGCCTCGATTCGCTCAACAGCGTCGCGCAGCTGGGCGAGCGTCGCCTTCTGCTCGGGATTCATCGTCACACTCCGTCAGCGCTCACGCGTCAACTGCTTTCAGGTCGGGCCCTTCGTCACCGTGCTGTGCGGGCTGGATGATCCCCAGCTTCTCCTTGGTACGACGCTCAATCTCGTCGGCCAGGTCAGGATTGTCCTTCAAGAACTGCCGGGCCTTCTCTTTGCCTTGTCCGAGCTGATCACCGTCGTAGGTGAACCAGGCTCCGGATTTCTTGACCAGGCCGTGCTCGACGCCCATATCGATGAGCCCGCCCTCCCGGGAGATGCCTTCCCCGTACAGGATGTCGAACTCAGCCTGTTTGAATGGCGGCGCCATCTTGTTCTTCACGATCTTGGCTCGGGTGCGGTTGCCCACAGGGTTCGTGCCCTCTTTGAGCGTCTCAATGCGGCGCACGTCCACACGGACTGATGCATAGAATTTCAGCGCCTTGCCGCCGGACGTCGTTTCGGGAGAGCCGAAGAAGACGCCCACCTTCTCGCGCAGCTGGTTGATGAAGATCGCCGTCGTCTTGGTCTGCGCGAGGCGTCCGGTGATCTTGCGCAACGCCTGGGACATGAGCCGCGCCTGCAGGCCCACGTGGGAATCGCCCATCTCGCCTTCGATTTCGGCGCGCGGCACCAGGGCGGCCACCGAGTCGATCACCACGATGTCCAGCGAACCTGAGCTGACGAGCATGTCCATGATCTCCAGCGCCTGCTCACCGGTGTCCGGCTGGGACACCAGTAGCGCGTCGGTATCCACGCCCAGCTTCTCCGCATACACAGGGTCAAGGGCGTGCTCAGCGTCGATGAACGCGGCGATACCACCGCTGCGCTGGGCACTGGCGACGGCGTGCAGCGCAACTGTCGTCTTACCTGAGGACTCCGGACCGTAGATTTCCACGACGCGACCCCGCGGGAAGCCGCCGATGCCGAGGGCGGCGTCCATCGCGATGGACGATGTGGAGATTGTCTCGATAGGCGCCCGGGTCTCATCGCCGAGCCGCATCACGGAGCCTTTGCCATACTGCTTGTCGATCTGGGCCAGGGCAGTTTCCAGTGCCTTCTGACGATCTGGACTCGATGCCATGATTCACCTCGTGAGTAGTTGTGGGTTCCGCTCACCAGATGCTCCAGCACCTTGTGAACTACGTTCGCGACCAGACTACGGACCCCCTGTGACATGCTCCGGTGTCAGGACGACTGTGGGGAGATGAGCGCTTCGAGGGTCGGCGTCTGGCTTCTGGGGAAAACTCTAGTACACGAGATCGAATATATCTTCGATGCGCGCCCGCGTGTTGCCCCGCGGATTTCGGGCGGTCATCAGCGGACAGGCGGGATGTCCCGCCCCAGGCGCCGATGATCGGGGACGTCCTGCTGCTCACATACAGCATGCCAGATCTCTGCCGGCGCGATACCTGCGTTCAGCGCCTCTGAAGCCGTCAGCTGGAAAGGCCCGAGGACGAGCGTGCCTGCCAGCACGTGGGCGTAGTTCTCGCCGAATTCGCCTTCCATGAGGAACCAGAACTTGCTCAGCGTCATGTGTCGCGGGGTTCTCCTGCCGTAGCCGACGCAGCTGAGGAGGATGGGGCTGCTGCGATCGATGATGGGTCGTGGGCACGCGCGGCGATCTCCGCTTCGGGGTCTGCATCGAATGCCACATAGGTGCGATTCAGCTTCGCCACGAGCTCGTGCAGGGCATTGATATCACTGACGTCCCAGGTTTCGAGCATGCTCAGGTACCGCTCAGCACGGGTTCGCTGAGCTTCCTCCAGCCGTGATGTGCCGGTCTCCGTCAGTGAGATCACCTGGGCTCTGCCATCGGCGGGGTCTGTCGCCTTGACCACGAAGCCACGGGCCGCCAGCGTCGTCAGCTGGCGGGACAACGTGGGCTTGCCGATACCGAGGTGACGTGCGATGGACGTCATTCGCTGAGGTCCGTACTGCTGCAACGTGGCCAGAACGGAGTAGGACGCCGGCTCGATTTCCGAGTCGATCTGGCGCGCCAGCTGCAAGGCGTTGAAACGCCGCCGGACGAAGAGTCGGTTGAATTCGGCCTCAAGCGCGGTGACTGTGCTTCTGCGGTCGTCACTATCCATGTCTTCAGTCTAAGGCCACTTCAGGGCCGATCCCACGCGCGGTCATGACTATCTGACCTGGGCGATCTTCCATCCCGCAGCGGACCCGCTGCGAGAAGCCGGGTTCGCAGACCTGAGATGGCCGGCGAGCCCGGCTTCCGGAATCAGGCTGATACGCCGGGGGCCAGCGGCGAGACTCGGTGCCATTCACCGGTCTCATGCGAGATATCGCGCCCGGTGACGTCATGTCCGAACTCCTGCTGGAATTCAGTGGGCACAGTGTCCGGCACGTGCAGGCCTTCTGCTACTGCGATGCGCTCGGCCACTTGGGCGAGCATCGCAGACAGCGGCACATCCAACGCGATGCAGATGGAGGCCAGCAACTCTGAGGACGCCTCTTTCTGGCCGCGCTCCACCTCCGAGAGGTATCCCAGCGAGACGCGTGCGTCGTGAGACACATCGCGCAGAGTGCGCCCTTCGGTCTGCCGGATGCTGCGCAGGACGTCACCGATTTCCTGGCGAAGGACGACGCCCTTCGCTTCCTTCATCTCAGCAGATGGGGTGGCCTCAGCTTCGGTGTCACGCCAGCGGGTGACACCATTGATCGTGACAGGTTGTCTCACCATGGACTCTCTCCTTCGGACCTCTCGCCCTGCGCCATGTTTTGAGCAAGCCGGTTGTGTACCTCACAGCGTGTGTGATTCAGGCGCTTCACCTGCATTCAACTTCATCTCCGCTGGTTTTGTTCCCCGGCACGGAAGCAGATGCACACGAAGTCACCGAACACAGTCTATGCACACTCACCGAGCGGGATGTGAGGGTTACCTGAGCATTTCCTGGACAACCAGGACGGAGCGGGACACGCTCTGCTCTCGCACGGCAGCCCGACCTCCGGTGCACTGGAGCTGCACGGCACCGCTGATCCATTCTGACTCGGCAGAATTGCCGCTGGTGAGCTCCACAGCCTGCGGTGGCAGCTGAACCAGGTCGCGCACTCCGGCAGCGAAGGCCACACCGACGAAGACGGTTCCCACCGGTTTGCCCTGGTGCGGTTCCGGTCCTGCCACGCCGGTGGTGGAAACGCCCAGCAGAGCCCCTGTGGCCTGCGCAGCGCCTGCGGCCATCTGGGCCGCCACGGCGGCGTCGACGGCCCCGCGCCTCCGCAGGAGCTCCGCATCCACTGCGAGCACGCTCTGCTTCACCTCGTTGCAATAGGCGACGACCCCGCCGCGGAGCACCGCTGAGACGCCGGGGACCTCCGCGAGGTGGCTGCTCAGAGCTCCTGCGGTCAGGGATTCTCCAGTGGCGACCGTCAGGCCGCGCAGCTCGAGGTCTGCCACGAGCCGGAAGTGCGCCGGCTCGCGCGCAGTCGCACCGGCTTCTGTGCCGGCACGGTCAGCGCCAGCGGATCCTGCCCCCTGCGCGTGTCTCATCTGCCCGCGCTACTGCCTGCCGCGCGCTGCTGCTCGCATCCGCAGCGCGGAGATCAGGTAGTCGATGCCGGTCACGACAGTGACCACCAGCGCCACGATCATGATCCAGAACGCCACGACAGGCAGCCAGGAGGCGAAAGTGCCCAGTGGCAGCAGCATCAGGATGAGTCCTGCGCTCTGCAGCACAGTCTTGAGCTTCCCCCCGCGCGAGGCCGGGATGACTCCGTACCGGATGACGATCATGCGCAGCAGTGTCACGCCCAGCTCGCGGGCAAGGATCACCACAGTCACCCACCAGGGCAGCTCACTGAGCAGCGACAGCATGACCAGGCCAGCGCCGATGAGGAGCTTGTCGGCGATCGGGTCGGCGATCTTGCCGAAGTCGGTGATCAGCCCGCGGGACCGTGCCAGGTCGCCGTCGATCTTGTCGGTGATGATCGCACCGATGAAGATTGCGGCGGCAATCCAGCGCCACAGGCCATCTTCGGCGTGGAAATCCCCCTGCAGGGCTCCGCTCAAGGGACCCTCGGCGTCGACGATCAGGGCCGCGACGAAAACCGGCACCAGCGCGATCCGGAGCATGGTGAGGATGTTCGCGATGTTCAGCAGGGGAACATGCGGCTGACTGGGTGTGCCCTTCGGCTCTGGGTCTGCGCTCATCGGCCCGTCAGCTTCCAGGCGTCCTCGCCCGAATCATCGTCGTCGTCACCATCGAAATAATCATGGGCCTGCGGCAGGGCGCCAGTGCGCTCTGCCAGATCACGAGCGATGAGGTCGGCGCTGTCATGCGACATCGTCGATCCACCCTCGGGCACCGGGCCAGAACCACCGTGCTGCCCCTCTGCGGCCTGAGCCTGCGCCTGGTGCGCCTCCGGACTCTGGCTCATCCCGCTGGCCTCCTCAGCAGAGACGGGACGACCGGGCTCATATTCGACGACGTCCTGCTCATACGCCTCCGCGGCTTCGGCGGGAGGTGCACCACCAGGTGGGGTCTCGCCCTTGATCGTCGCCAGCAGCTCCTCCAGACCGTCGGGCTGAACCAGCACATCCCGCGCTTTGGACCCCTCGGAGGGGCCGACGACGCCGCGCGACT
>DXGD01000133.1 GCA_019114115.1 Candidatus Nesterenkonia stercoripullorum | reverse complement strand
GTTGCTCTGGAGGAAGGCTCCCTGGTGGTGAACTCTTCGCAGGGAGGCGGGTCCAAGGACACCTGGATCCTCGACGATGAGTCGGTGACTGAGCCCGAGCCGGGGCACACGCGTCGTCGTGCGGTTCCGAGGGTCTGGCCTTCCACGTTCAACGCAGTCGCCGAGTCCGTCGAGCGGGTCGATGAGCAGCAGCAGCAGTCTCGTCAGCGCGACCTGCCGCCGGGCGCGCCATCGGCGTCCACGTCGTCATCTGCACCACCGTCGCCCTCTGTGCTGTCCTCGCCGCCCGCGGCCGAGGAGCCAGCGACTGCAGGAGAGGAGCCCTCATGCTGAGCCGCATCGCCGAATCTCTCTTCTGGATCGGGCGCTATGTCGAGCGCGCCGATGGCACTGCCCGGATTCTCGACGTCCACCTGGAGCGGCTCAACCAACTGCCTTTGGATGAGCAGCGCACCGTCTCGCTGAACCTGCTGGCCGTCATGGGCGCGGCACCGGCCGAATCTGACGATACACCGGTCGGCCTGCGTGAAGTCCTGCACCGGCTGGCCTTCGACCGCAGCCAGCCCAGTTCGATCGCCGGGAGCTTGGGTGCTGCGCGGGAGAACGCGCGGCGAGCCCGTGAGACGGTCTCCTCACCGGTGTGGGAGACGCTGAACACCACATGGAACGGCATCAACGGGCATCGACAGGACGTTGTCGGCGCCTACCGCTTCTGCACCTGGGTGATGGAGCGCACCGCGACGATCCGCGGCATGGCGGATTCGACGCTGAGCCGCGACGATTCCTGGCTCTTCCTCAGCCTCGGCCGCTATCTGGAGCGGGCCGATATGACCGCCAGGATGCTGGGCACCGGCGACGACGAGGCCTATCGTCTGTCCTGGGCCAATATGCTGCGCTGCGCTGGGGCGTACGAATCGTTCCTGCGCTCGCGCAGGGCCGCCTTCGGGGAAGCCTACGCGGCGGAGTTCCTGCTCCTGGACCGGTTGTTCCCGCGCTCGATCGTCTCCTCGCTCAGCGGGGTCGAGGACTCCTTGGTGGCGCTGGACCCCGTGTCGAGCCGGACCGGGCATATGGACGCCGCGCGGCGCATCATCGGTCAGGCCCGCACCTTCCTGGAATTTCACCACACCGATGATCTTCTGCCCGAGCTCCCCGAGCATCTCGAGCGTGTCCAAGCCGCCTGTGCCGCGGCCTCGGACGCGATCAGCTCGAAGTACTTCTCCAGGGTGGCAGAGCAAGCATGGACAGGGGAGCTGATCTGATGACTCGCTTATCCGTAGAACACCGCACGCGGTACGACTACGAGGCTCCAGTGCGGGTCTCCTACAACGAAGCCAGGATGACCCCGCAGACCGACGCGCAGCAGGTGGTCCTGGAGACGCGGCTGGAGATCTCCCCGCAGCTGGCCTCGGCGTCGAGCTACCGGGACTACTGGGGCACTCGGGTGCACCATTTCGACGTGCACTCGCCGCATTCGCATCTGGAGGTCAAGTCCACGGCAGTCGTCGAGGTCCACCGGGTGGAGCGCCAGCACGCCCCGGACGACCTCCTGGACTGGGATGCCCTGGACGCCCAGGAGGTCGTCCACGAGTTCAGCGACTACCTGCCGCAGTCGAAGCTCTCCGAGCCCGGCGAGGAGGTCCGCACGGCAGTCCAGGAGCTGGCCGCCGGCAGGACCCCCCATGAGACCGTGCACGCGATCCTCGCCTGGCTGCGCGAGGAGATGAGCTACAAGCCCGGCACCACGCAGGTCCATTACAGCGCCGAAGCGGCGTTCAAGGAGCGACAGGGGGTCTGCCAGGACCTCTCGCATGTGGCCATCGGCGCGCTGCGCAGCCTGGGGATCCCCGCCCGCTACGTCTCCGGGTACATCCACCCCAACCCGGACGTCGAAATCGGCACTGCCGTGGCAGGCCAGTCACACGCCTGGCTCGAATGGTGGGACGGTCGCTGGCACAGCTGGGACCCCACCAACCACAAGCCTGCCGGCGACCACCACATCCTGATCACCCGCGGCAGGGACTACTCGGATGTGACTCCGTTGAAGGGCATCCTCTCCGGTGGAGGAGGCACGACGACGCTCACCGTGGAGGTCACCATCGCGCGCCAGGCATGATCAGGCGGTACGCCGTCGGGACTTCTTCGTGGCGGCGGCCTCCCGCTGGCGCAGCACCCGCTCATCCAGTGGTGCTGCGGAGGAGGCCCTCAGCTCCCGGTAGTACTGCTGGGCTTCCTCCTGCCGATCTAGCTCGGCACCTGAGGCGACCTCCATCCTGACGTGATCGCTGGTGTAGCCGAAGGAGTCCACGACGTCCTGTGCGAAGGGGCGCAGCCTGGCCAGCAGCCGGTTGACGTACGGGGTCAGAGTCCGTGCGCGCTGGGTGGAGATCCGCCCGTGCATCAGATACCAGTCCAGTGAGCCCTCGATGCGGCACAGGGCGTAGAGGTCGCGGAACCAGGTGAGGATCTGGCGGGTGCCAGTGTCCTGGATCTCGCTGAGAGCCTCGGTGAACGCCTCCCACAGCAGCACGTCAGTATGCGCCTGAGCTGCTGAGATCAGGGCATCCTGGTTCCGGTTGAAGACCTCGGCCTGATCCTTCATCGGCAGCTTGGCGGCACTGCGCAGGGCCGTGGCGGCGTCCATGACCATCTGGCGGCAGCGGTCGGTGAGCAGGCTGCGCTGCACCTCGGTCTGCTTGAACCAATTGGCGCTGCGCCGCTCGTCCCCGGTGTCCTGCACCGACTGGATAGTGCGGCGCAGACCGAAGCGGTGCAGCACCGTCGACTGAGCCTGGGAGACGACGAACCGGGAGAGGGCGCCGGCGTCGGCGTCGGAGAACTCCGCGGCGTAATCACTGAGCAGGCGCTTGGCGACCAGCTGCTGCAGAACGGTGTTGTCGCCCTCGAAGGTCACGTAGACGTCCAGGTCGGCACGAAGCGAGGCGAACCGGTTCTCCGCGATGAAGCCGGCTCCTCCGCAGGCCTCACGGGCTTCCTGCAGCGTATCGATCCCGTGCCAGGTGGCCATCGGCTTGATGGCCGCGGCCAGTGTCTCCAGCTCCTGCCTGTTGGCGTCGGAGTCATCGGCGCCGGAGAAGACATCGTCGAGCTTGGTCAGCAGCTTCTCGTGGGCGAAGGTCAGCGCCAGCGTCGTCGCCAGTCGGGGGAGGAGGCGGCGCTGATGCCGCTGATAGTCCAGCAGGACCTCTTCCTCGGTGGGGGAGGAGGCGTTGAACTGCCGGCGCTGATTGCCGTAGGTCACTGCGCCAATGAGCCCGAGCTTGGCAGCTGCCACGGAGGCGCCGGTCAGTGAGACGCGACCCTGCACCAGCGTGCCCAGCATGGTGAAGAACCGCCTGCCGGGGCTCTCGATGGGAGAGCTGTAGGTGCCGTCGGCGGCGACGTCGCCATAGCGGTTGAGCAGGTACGTCCGCGGGATGCGGACGTGGTCGAACGCGACCTGCCCGTTGTCGATGCCGTTGAGGCCGCCCTTCTGGCCGTCGTCGGCGATCGAGATGCCCGGCAGGGGGCTGCCCTGGTCATCGCGCAGGTGGCAGTAGAAGGCGTGGACGCCGTGATTGACGCCTGCCGTGATCAGCTGGGCGAAGACGACGGCGTCCTTGCCGTCGACGGCGGCGTTGCCCAGGTATCGTTTGGTCGCCGCCGTGAACGGCGTCTCCAGGACGAACTCTTCGGCCTCGGCGTCGTAGGTGGCCGTGGTGCCCAGCGAGGCGACATCGGATCCGTGGCCGATCTCGGTCATCGCGAAAGCCCCCGGGACGCTCAGGTCCATGATCCCGGGAAGGAACCGGCGATGGTGCTCCGCGGAGCCCAAGTGGAGCACGGCAGCGCCGAAGAGGCCCCACTGGACTCCGGCCTTGATCTGCAGCGAGGGGTCAGCGGTGACCAGTTCCTCGAAGGCGGCGATATTCGCGCCGTGATCATCCTGACCGCCGTACTCCGAGGGGAACGCGCGGTGGACCGCTCCCTTCTCGACCAGCAGCTGCAGCTGGTCGAAGACGCGACGGCGGTGCTCCTCCTTGGTCTGCCCCTCGATCTTGTGCAGTGCGGGGTCGGCCGCGGCCGCGCGTGCTTCGCGGCGGGTGCTCGCCCAGCGGCCCAGCAGGACCTCCTCGAGGAGTCCTGTGTCCAGCGTGGGACGGTCGGCGGCGTCGATGGGGTTGAGGTCCTCGATGTGCGAGGTCATAGCAGCTCCTTCAGGGACGGGCTCACACGGGCAGTAGTCCGTGTGCATCGTCTGTGTGCAACGTCTGTGTACAACAACTGTGTGCAACAACCGTGTACAACGCTCTCGGCGGATCACAGTGTGACCCTGAACTCCTCCAGTATAAGATACTGATGAGTAACTTTTCCACTCGCACTGCGGCGGGCTGCGCACTTCGGGGTGATCTTCTTGTCATTCCGGGGCTACTGTGGGATAAGATGGGAGCTAAGATACTGGCAAGTAATACATGGGCGCGGACCGAGTGCCCATACGACATACCTGCATGCTC
>DXGD01000132.1 GCA_019114115.1 Candidatus Nesterenkonia stercoripullorum | reverse complement strand
CGGGTTTGAGGACTACGGTATGACCTTCACGAACCCGGATTTCGTCACCTACGCCGAGGCATTCGGCGCCACCGGCCGCCGGGTGGAACGTGCGGAGGATCTCGCCACAACATTGGAGGAAGCCTTCGCGGCAGGCGGAGTGCAGGTCGTCGTCGTGCCGGTGGACTATTCGGAGAACACCAGGGTGCTGATCGATGAGCTCAATGAGCGTGAGCCGCTGGCGCGGCTGGGCTCGCCGAGCTGACGCGTGCTTCAGGGGCGAGGTCGAGCCGCCGCAGCAGCTGTGCATTGAGCGCGACGACGACCGTCGAGGCCGACATCAGGATCGCTCCGATGCTCATGGGCAGGATGAAGCCGATCGGCGCGAGGACGCCCGCGGCCAGCGGCACCGAGAGCAGGTTGTACCCTGCCGCCCACCAGAGGTTCTGCTTCATCTTCCGGAACGTCGCCCGCGACAGCTCGATCACCGAGAGCACCGAGCGTGGGTCCGAGGAGGCCAGGATGACCCCCGCGGACCCGATCGCCACGTCAGTGCCTGCGCCGATCGCAATCCCGACGTCAGCCTGAGCCAGCGCGGGAGCGTCGTTCACGCCGTCGCCGACCATCGCGACCTTCCGGCCCTCCTCCTGCAGGGCGGCTACCTTGGCTGCCTTGTCCTCGGGGCGTACGCCGGCGAACACGCGATCGATGCCGAGCTCGCGGCCCACTGTCTCAGCGACTGCCTGGGCATCACCGGTGATCATCATGACCTGGACGCCGGCAGCATGCAGAGCGTCGACCGTGTCCCGGGACTCGGGACGGACCTCGTCGGCCAGCCGGAGCGCCCCGATGATCTCGCCGTCGGCGATGACGTGGAGGATGATGGCGCCCTCAGTCCGCCACTGCTCGGCCACGGCCAGCTCCGCCTGCTGATGCTGCTCGAGCAGATACGGTCCGCCGACTTCAACAGTAGAACCCTGAACGGTGGCTTTGACCCCGACCGCCGGGGAGGACGCAAAGTCCGTCGCCTCCGGAACGTTCAGGCCGCGGTCTTCAGCAGCAGTGACGATCGCACGGGCGAGCGGGTGCTCGCTATCGGCCTCCGCGGCTGCTGCCAGCGCGAGCACGTCCTCGGCGTCGCGCTGGCCGGCCGCCTCGGTCCCGGTGACGGTCGGCTCCCCCTTGGTCAAGGTGCCGGTCTTATCGAACAGCACCGCCTCGACCGTGCGCATGGACTCCAGCGCGAGACGGTCCTTGACAAGGACGCCGCCGCGGGCGGCACGCTCGGTGGCGATGGAGACCACCAGCGGGATGGCCAGGCCCAAGGCGTGCGGGCACGCGATGACGAGCACGGTGATCGTGCGGACGACGGCGTCGTCGGGCATGCCCAGCAGAGCCCAGATGACCGCGGTGAGCGCGGCCGCGCCCAGCGCGAACCAGAACAGCCACGCCGCAGCCGTATCGGCGACTCGCTGCGCCCGCGACGACGAGGCCTGAGCATCCGAGACCAGCTTCTGAATGCCGGCCAGCGCTGTGTCCTCGCCGATGGCGGTGACTTCGACCCGCACCCCGGAGTCGGTAGCGATCGTGCCGGCGACTACCGCTTCTCCAGCTTCGCGGCGGACGGTCTTGGACTCTCCGGTGACCATTGACTCGTCCATCGAGGCGGAACCGTCGACGATCGTGCCGTCAGCGGGCACCGAGGAGCCGGGCCGGACGATCACCACGTCGCCCACCCGCAGTTCGGCTGGAGAGATGGTGACGACGTCGTCGCCTTCCACCCTTTCGGCTTCATCAGGCAGCATGGCAGCCAGGGAGTCCAAGGCCGACGTGGTCTGGGCGAGCGAACGCATCTCGATCCAATGGCCCAGCAGCATGATGACCACCAGCAGTGCCAGCTCCCACCAGAAGTTCAGCTCGTGACTGAGCAGGCCGAGGCTGGCGCCCCATGAGGCGATGAACGCGACGGTGATCGCCAGAGCGATCAGCAGCATCATCCCAGGTTTGCGACTGCGGATCTCCCCTGCCCCACCGGTCAGGAATGGCCAGCCTCCCCAGAGGTACATGAGGGTCCCCAGCAGCGGGGAGATCCAGCGGATCGCTTCAGCCTCGGGCAGCGAATAGCCGATGAGGTGGGCGAACATATCGTTGAACGCCACCACGGGGACAGCGAGCACGAGCATGATCCAGAACAACCGACGGAACTGAGCGACGTGGTCGCCGTGGCCGGCGTGACCGCCGTGCCCTCCATGACTGCCGTGTGAACCGTGCCCATCCTCGCCGGGGTGATGGCTATGGCCGTCATGGCCTTGATGGTTTTCGGGATGGCCTACGCCTTCTGTGTGGTGAAGATCACTGCTTGTCCGCATATGTCCATTTTATACCCCCTAGGGGTATATCGACAAGGCGATATGCGGTCCTTTGATTGGCTCCAGCCGTCACCGTTGCGGATGGTGAGAAAAAAGTTCCGAATTTCGCGTCATATCTCTCCCCGAGCGGCAATACATACAGTGAGGGCGGGATTCGGCCCGCTGCTCCGCACGGCAAGCTCAACCCCAGAGGATTCTCAATGCTCACCTTCTTCGCGGCGCACCGCTGGACACTCATCACCGGTGCGCTGCTCTTGGGCGCCGTGTTCACCTACGGCATCCGTGTTGGTTCGACGTCGGTGCTTTCCTCCGACCTCATGGTGTTCCATGAAGGACTAGGTATCTTGGCACTAGTGGTGTCTCTGGCCGCTGGCGTGCTGAGCCTGGACTTCGTAGAGCACATCCGGGAGCGGCATGTGGTCTCAGTGCGGACTCGTACCCGATTGTCGCGCTATCTGAGGCGCCTGGCCGTCCGGCGGGCAACGATAGCCTTCACCCTCACGTCGGTGGTGGTGCTGCTCTGGTACTTCTCGACGCTCGCCCTTCCTGCCGTACTAGGGTGGGACACAAACAATGGCAAGTACTACGCAGGCTCGGGGTCCAGCGCTGCGCAAGTCGATATCCAAAGCTCGTTCCTCGGTCCTCTCATAGGCGTCTCCCCCGTGCTCTACGCCGTCGTACTCGCGGTGATGATCGGGGTTTGGGCAGCTGTGGCGACGGTCACCTGTTGCGTGTGCGCGTTATGGACGCCGTGGCCTCTGATCGGCCTGCTCATGCCCTTCGTCGCCACTCAGCTGGACAATATCGTGCTGGGGCTCATGCGGCTCGAAGCGTTTCGCTCGATGAATCTCATAGCCCCCTGGATTCTGTCGAAGGTCCGGCTCTGGGAAATACTCCCGGCTGCCGCGTTTTACCTCCTCATCCCGATTGTGCTGTGGGCTCTCTTGGCACGACGTCGCTTCGAGATAGGAAGTCTCCTGTGAGGATCCTG
>DXGD01000010.1 GCA_019114115.1 Candidatus Nesterenkonia stercoripullorum | reverse complement strand
GCAGGTCCACTGGCCGACCAGTCTTCCCGGCACACCGCAGACGACTATACGAGCTGCGGTGTGGCGGGCGCAACACGGAAGCGTCCAGCCGCTGCTGACTAGCCGTCCTCAATGACGCCGCAAGCCATCCGCTCCCCAGCGTCCCCGTTGGCCAGGGTCTCGTCATCGACACCGTATGGGGCGTAGCGCTCCGGCACGTTCCCGTGGTTGTCGGGGCTGGCATACACGATGAAGGCCGAGCCGTCGTCGTCGAGCAGGAGGTCCGAGCTCAGCCGGTCCGTGGTCACCGTGCTCTTGGCCGTGCCGTCCTCGGTGACGAGCAGGTTGGGCAGGTCGCCGGCGTGCTGCGGGTGCGTGCCCTCGCCGGCTTCAGGCTGCGCCTCCGGGAGCTCGCCTTCGGGCCGATCGGGAACGTCTGGCTCTTCCTCTTCGAGCTCGTCCTCGCCTTCGACGACGCCCTCGTCGTCGTCGACATCGCCCTCGATGTGGTCACCGGCGGAGAGGAAATCGCCGACTGCGTCTGAATCATCGCTGGACTGCGGCTCGCACTCGCCGACTTCATGGATCCCCATTCCGCGGAACCCGGCGTTGAGATCCGTCAGATCGACGACGACGTCAACGCCCCCTTCGGCCTCCAGGAACTCGACGCTGCCGAGGTCATTGCCAGCCGCGTCGCTGAGCTCCGCGACGGCGAAGCGGTTCTCCTCCTCGTCGGACTGCTCTTCGTCATCGTCCGATGCGGATTCGCCGTCGGCGTTCTGGTCGGCGTTCTCGTCGCCGTCGGCAGCCGCCTCCTCTGTCTCGGCGGCGTCCTCACCGTCAGGATCACTCTCGGGATCACTGTCGGAGCAGGCGCTGAGAACCAGCAGCGAGGCCAGCGCCAGGGAGAACAAAGGGGTTGCCCTCCGCAGCGGGCTGCCTGCCTGGACGGATCGGGGTGCCCTGTTCAGCGCAGAGAGAGAACGATCGGCGGTCTCGCCATCTCGGGTAGTGCTCATAGCTGACCACCCTACCGGGCCGAAAGGCTCTTGTGACGGCACGTCCCTGCCAGGAGCGGCACTCTTCCCGTCAGATTCACCTGCGAAGATCCGGTTTTACAATCCGTTGCACAATCGATATACGACACGCCGAGCAGGGCGCTCGGCACGCTGTGAGGGCGCATATCCTAGCAGAGTGACAATTCTTCCCCACACTGCCTCCGAACTGATCCCCCGCAGTCAGCTGCGCAATCTCTTCGCCGTCGACCACATGCCGATTCCCGGTCGCATCGCGTACCTCGGCCTGATGGCCATATCAGCCATGTCGCTGCTGTTCCTGATGCCCAACTTCCTCATCTACCTGGCGACTGCCCAATCGATGGTGCAGCTCAACGGCGTGGTGATGGGCATCGTGGGGCTTCTGGCGGCGATGTTCACGATGGCGGCCATTGCGCTGCAGATCGTCCTGGTGCTGAAGCTGCCTGAACGCCTCGCCTGGGTGCGCAATATGCTCTCGCTGCTGGTCTTCGCCACGGCGATCGAAGCCGTCCTGAGCGACTGGATGTACCCGACCGTGCTGCACATGGGCTTCCGCTGGGACATCCTGATCTCGTTGATCATGGTGGGCATGCTGTGGACCTCCGGGGCCCGGCAATGGTTCGGCGGCGACAGTCGCCGGATGCGCCTGGTGGCCTGACCCTCCCGGCTCGAGAGGCTGGTCAGGGCCTCACTGGGAGATCCCCGCGGGCATCACGGAGCGCATCAGAGAGAGTTCGCGAACCTGATGCCGGAACTGCCGCGACGGTAGGAGCCCACCACGTGGGTGTCAACTATGCCGACTGCCTCCATGAGCGCATACATCGTGGTCGGCCCGACGAAGCGGAATCCGCGAGCTTTGAGCGACCGGGCCAGGCTCTGTGATTCCGGAGACTGTGTGGGCACGTCGTCGGGGGCATACGGGACAGGGGTCTCGTCCGGGGCGAAGGACCAGATGTGCTCGGCGAGACCTCCCTCGGCGCGCAGGTCGAGCGTGGCTCGGGCATTGGTGATCGTGGCGGCGATCTTCCCTCTGTGACGGATGATGCCGGGGTTGCCGAGCAGCCGCTGGACGTCGTCCTCACTGAATGCCGCGACCCGCTCAGGATCGAAACCGGCGAATGCCTGCCGGAACGCGTCCCGTTTAGCCAGAACCGTCGCCCAGGACAGCCCGGATTGGAACCCCTCGAGGCACAGCCGCTCGAACAGACCGCGCTCGTCTGTGACCGGCATACCCCACTCCGTGTCGTAGTACTCCATCATCAGCTGGCTTCCCAACGCCCAGGGAGTGCGCAGCCGCCCATCCGGTCCGGGCAGAGCCCCGCCGCGTGATGCGAATCCTGACATGACCGAAGACTATGCCACAGCGTGCCGGCGATCCACCGGAACCGTGGCTCTGCGCTGCCGCCCGAAGAGGGCCGGGGCTACCCAGAACCTGAGTACGCGGGCTCTTCGTCAGCGCCGCCACTACTGCCTTGACGATATCGAGGCTCTTGCAGGGCCGCCTTGAAAAGCTTCCGCCCGCGCGTGAGCCGTGCCCGCACAGTAGCCTCGCTGATGCCAAGCGATTCCGCGACCTCAGGCGCCAGCAGGCTGTCCCAGTACGTCATCCTGAGAACGACGCGGTACGGCTGCGGAAGGCTCCTCAGAATCGCCAGGATCTCGCTGTCTGTCGCGGGTACCTCGGCAGGGTCCTCCGCCCGACGTATCGGGAGAGAAGCGGTGTAGTCGGCCACCAGCAATTCCTGCAGTGCTTCCCGCCGTGCGCGTGCTCGATATTCGTTGCCTATGCGGTTGCGCAATACTCCGTACAACCACGCCCTCGTGAGCTCACCACCTGCGGCCCACCGCTGCCAGGCGACCCTGAACGTGTCGACAGCGACTTCTTCGGCGTCGGGGCGTGAATCGAGCCGCCGCGCGGCAACTGAGACGACTTCCGCGAAGTGCTCACGACAGAACGCGGCGTACTCATCCACGTGTCCGCCCTTCCTCCTTCCACATCCGGCTCCGCACCGGTGGCTCGACGTATGGCGCTGGCAGCCACAGCACGAACAGCACCTGTCCCTTGAGCGTCCGGATAAGCGCTGATTGTGACACAGGAAGACTGAAGATTCTTGCTGTATGCGCTGACCTGCACTGACCTCAGGACAAGTCGACGTCAACCATCGACGCGTCCCGGACAGCGGGGTCATGGGTGGAGACGATCACCACCGCGCCTCCATCAGCCAAGTGCTGCAGCCGGTCCAGCACCATGCGCGTGTTCTGATCGTCCAACGACGCCGTCGGCTCGTCGACGAGGACGACCGAGGGCTCATGCAGCTGGAGACGCGCCAAGGCGACTCGCTGCTGCTCTCCTCCGCTCAGGGTATGCACGGGCGCTTCTGCGCGCCCGGTGAGTCCCACCGGTTTCAGCGCAGGGCCGATCAGCTCCCCGTGCCTCGCTTTGGGCGTTCGGGCAGCTTTCAAAGGAACCTGGAGGTTCTGATACACCGTCCACTGCTCCACAAGCGCGAAATTCTGGAAGAGATAGCCGAAAGATTCGCGGCGCAACCCGCGAACTCTCCTGGCACTGGCGTTGTCGATCCTCGCGCCGCCATAGGTGATGGTGCCGCTGGTCAATGGTTCGAGCAACCCGAGACAGTTCAGCAGAGTGGTCTTCCCACACCCGCTCGGGCCGGTCAGACAAGTGAATGAACCCGGGTGGAACGTATGCGACACCTCCTTCCACAGCGTCCGATCACCGATCTGCTTTGCGCCTCTTTCGAGGACGATGGCATTGTGCGCAGTCACGAGCTTCTTTCCTGGGTTTGCGGGGGCTACGGTCGTTTGATGTAGTCGGCACGCAGCCGACGGTCATTGCTGAGCAGGGCGGGTACGGCGATCACACCGAGGCCGAGGAGAAGCGCCGCCACAGGCAGTGCACGGTCCACCGTGATCGCGGCGTTCCACCCATAGACAGCGACGACGTACGAGGCGGCAGCGATCACGAGGAACTGAACCATGAACGGCGCGTATCGTCGCCAGAACCCTTCCCCGTGGACGAACGCGACGAACAACGGGCGCCTATTGCGCTCACAGTAGATTGCCGCCCCGGCGACGACGAGGGCTGCGGCACCTATGATCCCCGTGATCACGATGCTGACGTTCTGTGTCACCGCGAGAGCCGAGCGGGCGATCTCACTGCGTGCCGCGTCCCGGGGAGCCTCGATGCCCATCACCAAGGCACCGATGCCGAAATCATCGACCCTTTCTTCCACCGTCTGACGAGACGTCAGGAACAGCTCGTTTCCGCTGCTGACTGCGGCCAGGTGAAAATCGCCGGAGGGCACGGGCCCTGTGGATGGGAGCACAATCAGAAGTGGATCGATCAGTGAGGAGTCGTCAATGGTGAGCCCAGGATTCCCGCTGTACACAGGCATGCTTTGGCCGCTGGCCAGGGGCAGGCTGTTCGCTGCAGGGGGCTCGGTATGCTCAGGGCATGGTTCGCCCTTTCCAGCGCCAACCTGCCCAGCGCCCTCCTGCCCAGTGCCTTTTTGCCCAGCCCCCTCCGGCCCGGCACCTTCTTGCTGGCTGTCACATGCCCCCAGGATCTCCCGCATCTGCGTCTGGAACTCGGCCCATTCCCCTACCTGGTGTTCAACAGCACCGGCGTCGCCGATGGCACCGGAGTGAAGGACCGTGACGGCCTTGCTGTCCAACGCATCAGGGAAGACGCGCTGTCCGTCAGTGCCTCTCACATCGGCCCTGCGCAGGTATTCCGCGTTGACGTACAGGCACGATTGAGTGCCATC
>DXGD01000131.1 GCA_019114115.1 Candidatus Nesterenkonia stercoripullorum | reverse complement strand
GGCGATGTCCACGTCGCCTTTACGTCTGTCCGGGCGGGTAATCTCGCGCGGCATGTAGGGGAGCAGGCCGACGTCGACGGTGCCAGAGAGCGCCTGGAGCACCGTTTGGGCCTTGTGCAGCAGCGTTTCCGCTACCTGCATCAGACCCATTCCGCGACAGTGCTCGACGCCGAGTCCGAACGAGGTGAGGCCCCGGAAGGCGACGCGTGGGTCTCTGCCCGGGGCCGTCAGCCGCTGGCGGTATTGGTCGCCGACTGCCTGCCCGTCGTTCTGGTGGGGCATCGCGGGGCTCACGCTGAACCCTCTGGGGCCGAGGCGGATCCCATCACCGCCGTCGCCCACGCCGGGCGCCCCGGCTTGACGGCAGGAATCCTCGAACGCACGGTCCAGAGCATGCGGGAACGCGGGGCGTGCCGTCTGCGCGCCTGGATCGGCCCCGGCGCCTGCGGCTCCTGCTACGAAGTGCCGCAGGAGATGGCGCAGCGGCTCGGCGCCGAGCGGCCCGCGTTGCTGTCCGAAACGTCCTGGGGGACTCCCGCACTGAACCTTCGGGCAGAGGCGCAGAACATCTTCGACCGGGAGGGCATTCAGGTGGCAGCCGTGGCCGGATGCACGATCGAGGACGAAACACTCTTCTCCCACCGGAGGGCACCGGATCAGGGCAGGATCGCAGCACTGGTGTGGCGGGCGACCTGAGGCCCGGCGGCCGTCTCGCCCCCGTTCCTCGCCCGGTGGCACCTTGTGCACTTCGCCTCAGCCGGCAGTGCCGCTCCAGGGGCCCAGTTGCCGGTAATGTGGTGCAGATGAACTTCAGCGAAGCCCTCCGTTCCGCAGCTGAGAACGCCGACGTCGTCGACGGCGACGAGCGGACCCGCGAGCTGGCGCTGCGACTCGCGGAAGTCCACGAACGCATCGACCGGGCGCTGGAGGCCTCCGAACGGCGTGAGCGCCCGGAGCTGATCGTGGTCACGAAGAACTTCCCGGCTGAGGACGTGGAGCGACTGTACCGGCTGGGCGTGCGCGATGTCGGCGAGAACAAGGACCAAGAGGCGGCCCAGAAAGCACGAGAGGTCCACGATCTGGCCGGTGACGACCATCGGGACCGCCTGCGCTGGCATTTCGTCGGCCAGTTGCAGTCGAACAAGGCCAGATCAGTCGTGCGATATGCGGACTCGGTGCATTCAGTGGACCGCCTGTCGCTGGTCAAGGCCCTCGGCAAGGCGATGGCCCGCGAGCCGGAGGATGCCGCACCCCGGTCCGCAGCACGTCCCCTGGAGTGCCTGGTACAGGTCTCCCTGGAGCTGCCTGCATCCGGAGCGGGGGCAGCTGACAGTTCAGCCGACGCCGGCCGCGGAGGGACCTCCGCTGAGCAGATGATGGCCCTCGCCGAAGCCATCGACCAGACCGCTGGACTTGAGCTGGGCGGACTCATGGCCGTCGCGCCGCTGCACGGTTCCGCCCGTGAAGCCTTCTCCCACCTGAGTGAACTGAGCCAGGCACTGAGACAGCAGTACCCTCAGGCAGCCGAGATCTCAGCAGGAATGAGCGGAGATCTCGAGGAGGCTGTCGCCAGTGGTGCGACACGCCTTCGGATCGGCCGTGATGTCCTCGGAGACAGGAGCGCTGCGCGGTAGTCTCGATATGCGCAGTGATCACCCCGACCCTCCCCAGGAGTTTTCCTCATGGCCGGTGCCTTCAAGAAGACCATGATCTACCTCGGCCTCGCCGATGCAGACGAGCACGACGACAGCTTTACCAGCGACCAGCCGAATCGGTCGTCCCCGGATGCGGCTGCCGAGCCGAAGCGCAGCGCAGCGGGCCGTGAGCCGGCCGCTGAGCAGCGCGCCGCTGCTGCTCAGCCTGCCAGCGTCCGTGCTGAAAGCGGTGCGACGGTGCAGGGGCGGACCGGTGAGGTGGTCTCGCTCAACGCTCACGGTGCGAAGCAGCCGGGCGCTGCCGCTGGCGCACCGGCCTCGGAGTACACGTCCGGCAACCTTGCGGTCGATCCGGACTACCGGGCCACTGTCACCCCCATCAAGCGTGCATCGTCGTCCCGGGATGAGAACTCAGCAATGCGTAAAATCACCACTGTCCACCCCCGCTCCTACAACGACGCCAAGGTGATCGGGGAGTCGTTCCGGGAGAGCATTCCAGTCATCATGAACGTGACGGACATGGGCGAAGCCGAAGCCAAGCGGCTCGTGGACTTTTCCGCAGGCCTCGTCTTCGGGCTGGGCGGCTCGATCGAGCGTGTGACGAACAAGGTCTTCCTGCTCACGCCGAACAACATCGAAGTCCTGGCTGAAGAGCGCTCTGCCGCTGACACACCGGCCGCGGCTCAGTTCTTCAACCAGAGCTGAGGTATCGTCAGTAGCCGTGAGTATCATTACCGCAGCGCTCTACCTGCTGCTGACGCTGTTCCAGCTGGCGCTGATCATCCGGATCATCTTCGACATCACCCAGCAGTACGCGCGGCAATGGCGCCCTAAAGGGCTTGTCCTGATGACTGCCATGAGCGTGTACGCCGTGACGGACCCGCCGATCAGGTGGATCAGGCAGCGCATCCCGCCCCTGAACCTCGGCGGTATTTCCTTGGACGTCGGCTTCCTGATCGTCTTCTTTGCAGTGGTGATCCTGAAGATGGTGGTTCGCGGCATCGGCTTCGGCTGAGTTCTCGTTCTGCACAGCTGAAAGTCAGAGTCGAATCCTGGGGTCCCTCCCAGGTATCCTTGGCGTGATTGTCCACGATCCCCGCCATGACCGGACGGGCGAGCTGTGGACGTGTCAGCTAGTTTCCATCCCGCCGGCATTTCACGAGGTGACACCGAATGGCCCTTACTCCAGATGATCTCCAGTACAAGGAATTTCCGGAGACTAAGTTCCGTCCCGGCTATGACAAAGATCATGTCGATGACTTCCTCGACGAGATCGTTGTCCAGTGGCGTCAGCTGCTCCAGGAGAACGAGGACCTGAAGGGCAAAGTCGCCTCGCTCCAGGACCAGTACGACAACGACCCGGAGAACCTGGAGCCCGCAGACCTTGCCGACGCCGGCCTGTCTGGTTTCGCCGGCACCTCGGCTGAAGTCACCGGTGACATCTCCGCCGACGAGGGGCAGCCCGCCACGGCCTACCCGGAGTATGCCCCGGGAACCCGGCCCGCCCAGGAGCGGCCCGCCGGCCAGGCAGCAGCCAAGGGCAAGACCGAGGAAGCCGCTACGGCTGCCGGTGTGCTGGCGATGGCCCAGCAGCTCCACGATCAGTATGTCGCCGAGGGTCAGCAGACTCGCGCCGAGTACATTACCGAGGGCGAGGAGACTCGCGCCAAGTACATCACTGAGGGCGAGGAGACCCGCGCCCAGTACATCGCGGAGGGCCAGGCCACCCGGGACGAGTACATCGCCGAGGGGGAGTCCACCCGGGAGCAGTACGTCGCCGAGGCGGAGCGCCGTCGTGATGACATGATCTCTGAAGCTGAGACCCGTGCTGAGAACATGATCGAAGAAGCTGAGCTGACGTCGACGCGCACACTCAACGCGCTGGAGCGCCGTAAGACCGACCTCGAAGCGAAGGTGGGGGAGCTCACGCACTTCGAGCGCGACTATCGGGCCCGGCTCAAGGACTACATCGAGGGCCAGCTCAATGAACTCACCAGCCGCGGGTCGATCGAGAAGGAAGCAACCGGTGCCTGAGCTGACGGCTGTAGAATGTCATGGTGCCTGAGTCTCACCCGAGCCCCGGTGGAAAAGCGCCTGCTAGGCGTCCCACACGTCTGATTGCCATACTGACCGCCCTCGGCCTCGCACTCGTTGCCTGGGCAGGAGATCAGGCCACGAAACTGTGGGTGGAGAACTCGATGGCGCTCGGAGAGCGCACCGAGGTCCTCCCTCCCGTGCTCTACTGGCAGTACCACCTCAACCCTGGGGCAGCATTCTCCATGGGCACCGAGCACACGTGGTTCTTCACCGCCGTGATGGTCGCCGTGCTGATCTTCCTGTTGTGGAACGCACGCAAGCTGGGTGGCTCGATGGCGTGGGCGCTTGGATTCGGCGGCCTGGCGGGAGGCGTCGCCGGAAACCTGACGGATCGCATCTTCCGCCCACCGTCCCTGCAGGATGGGCGTTTCATGGAGTTCGCGCAGGGGCACGTCGTCGACTTCATCTCGGTGCCACGGTTCGCGATCTTCAACGTGGCGGATTCGTTCATCGTCTGCTCCATCATCGGGCTCTGCCTGCTGATGCTGCTCGGACGTCACATCGACGGCAGTCGCGAGGCCAAACGCGTCAAGCACCGGCCCGCTGGCCCGGAAGACGCCCTGGAAGAGGGCACTAACCCAGCTGGGACAGCTGACCGGGAGCCTGAGCACCCGGAGCGTCCGGAGAGCCCCGAGTCCAGGTTCGAGGCTGAGCCGGTGACGGGGGCAACTCGCCCGAGTGGGAGCGGGGCATGACGAGTGAGAGCCTGCTCGAGGTGCCGGAATCGCTGTCGGGGTCGCGCGCTGATGCTGTGATCGCGCAGATGTGCGGCATCACCAGGGCACGGGCCGCCGAGTGGATCACTCAGGGCAGAGTTCGCTGGGCCGTCGACCGGACCCAGGGACGCGCGGCTGGCCGCCCGGTGAAGAAAGCGGAGAAGAT
>DXGD01000130.1 GCA_019114115.1 Candidatus Nesterenkonia stercoripullorum | reverse complement strand
CTCGGCCCGCGCATGCAGTCCGTGCGGGTCCGTATCGAGGCCGAGGAGGCTCCCACACCTGATGAGCTGCTGGCTGAAGCCGGGGAGCGGGCAGACCGGCTCGGTCTGGTGCTCGACAACGTCAGGTCAGGTGCGGGTCGGTTGAGCTTCGAGGTGATCGGCTTGGCCGAGCGCATCGCGGCGCTGTCCGCCGGTGTCTTCATGACTCGCACCAGGGCCTGGCCTGCTACTGTGCGGACCTCCACGCTGGGTGAGTGCCCTGAAACGGCAGGAAGCTCAGACGCCGATGCCGCCGGATACGACGCCGCACCGGGCCAGTCGCGAGCTGTCAGGCTGGCTGCTGCTCGCAGTGCGCACAGAGTGGTGCCGGCGGACCAGCAAAGTGGACTGGAACGCTCCGGAACAGAGTTCCCCCCGCAGGCCATCGACGCAGTCTGGCCGCGGCCGGCCCCTTCCCCGGACGGAGCGTCGTCGTCGGCGGAGGGGCCGTCGGCGTTGGCGCCGAGACGGCCCGGTCAGACCAGCCGGCTGCTCGAGGCCTGCGCCCTGGGGATGGGACTGAGCACGACGCGGATCAGCGGCACCGGGTTCACCGTGGGCACGCAGAACCACCAGGCCGCGGTCGCCTTTCAAGGGACGCTGAGCAGCGAGACCTCGCGGGCGGCTGATCATGCGACCAGCGATCGAATGGCGCGCCGCGCCTTGCTGCAGGATCGGGATGTACCGGTGCCACGTGCTGTCCGTTGCACCGGGAACGACTCCGCGGCGGCACGCGCCGCGCTCGCGACATGGGGAGGCCGTGCCCTGGTCAAACCAGCGAGCCGTGCCGCCGGACGGGTGGCTCGCGCCGGCGTGCGCGACGTCGAGGGTTTGGAGGAGGCCCTCGAGGGCTGGAGCGCGAAACTTGGCGGGGCGGCGCCATTGCTGCTGGAGGAGCTCATCGAGGGGACTGAGATCGCCTGCTATGTGCTCGGGGGCCGGGCGATCTCGGCTGCGCTCGTCTCGCGCGGGAGGTACCGCCGCGAGATCTGGTCGCCTCAGCAGAACGCGTCCGAAGGGCCCGGAGGGAAGGGCGCAGAGTCGAAGGGGACGGCTGAACGGCTTGCTCCCGAAGCCGTTCGCCTGGCGGAACAGGCCGCGGCCGCGCTGCCGCACATGCCGCAGTGCACGGTGCGGCTGGTCTGTCCTCAGGGGCCAGGCAGTGCTGAGGACGCCGTCGTGGTGTCGATCATGATGGGTCCGGTGGTGCTGCCGCCTCATAGCACACCCGAATGGTCGACCAGGATGGCGGCCCAGTTCGTCGACCATGCCTCCCGCAGCCTCGGCCCGCGGCAGCTGGAGTCCGCGGACATCGACGTCGGCATCACGCTGACGGAGTTGGCTGACCCGCAGGCGACGCTGCAGGCCCTGACCGATCGTCTCCCCGAGCTGGCCATCACTGGCGAAGTGGGCGTGGTGGGGGACCGCACGCTCAAGGGGAGCCTGCACGGTGCCCCTGGCGCGCTGTCGACGCTGAGCGGAGAGATCATCGTGGGAGCGCTGGGTCCCACAGCGATGCACGACGGCGTCCGGGACCCGTTGCTCAGGCCTCAGACTGTGCGATTCGACCGCGCAGGGGGATGAACAGCGCATCGGCGCATCACGCCGCCGACGGGGATGACCAGGACGAATGCGATGCAGCGCAGCAGCGGACTCGACAATCGGGGCCTCGACAATCGGGGCATAGCGCAGCGGGTACCATGAGGTCTGTGCCGCAGCCCGTTGCCGAGCAGGAGGAACTGCCGATGAGCCAGACCGTCGCGCCCACGAACGATGCGGCCGAGGACAGAACGAGCCCTGCAGGCTCTTCGCCTGAGCCGGAGGGCTCGCCGGCTCAGAAGGCCGTGATCGTGGGGCAGGGGTATGTGGGCCTGCCCCTCGCTCAGGCCGCCGTGGCGGCCGGGGTCGACGTCGTCGGCTTCGAGATATCCGCCGAGCTGGCGCAGCGGCTGAACGCGGGGCAGTCGCATGTCGATGACCTCAGTAACGCCGACATCGCGGCCATGCTGCGGCAGGGCTATCGGGCCTCGGCTGACCCGCAGGTCATCGCTGACGCCGATATCGTCGTGGTCTGCGTGCCGACTCCGTTGAGCGACGAAGGCGGCCCGGACCTGCGTGCAGTGGAGGGATCCTCGGCGACGATCGCAGAGCACCTGACCCCGGGCACCACGGTCATCCTCGAATCCACGACCTATCCCGGCACCACTGACGACATCGTGCGGCCCATCCTGGAACGCTCCGGCCTTCGGCACGGTACCGACTTCTTGCTGGCCTATTCGCCAGAAAGGGTGGACCCGGGGTCGGCGCACTACGGCATCGTCAACACCCCGAAGCTGGTCGGGGGCGCGACGCCGGAGGCATCGGAGGCGGCAGCGTCCTTCTATGAGACGTTCGTGGACACGGTGGTGCCGATGAGCGGCACGAAAGAGGCTGAGACCGCGAAACTGCTGGAGAACACCTACCGGCATGTCAACATCGCCTTGGTCAATGAGATGGCGCGTTTCTGCCATGACCTGGACATCGATATCTGGGAGGTCATCCGAGGAGCGGCCACCAAGCCCTTCGGCTTCCAGAAATTCACTCCCGGGCCCGGCGTGGGCGGACACTGCATCCCCATCGACCCCAATTACCTGGGCTACCAGGTGAAGAAGCAGCTGGGCTACCCATTCCGCTTCGTCGAGCTGGCGCAGGAGATCAACAACTCGATGCCGCAGTACGTGACCTCCCGCATCGGCGATCTGCTCAACGACGATGCCAAGCCGCTCAATGGCGCCCGCGTGCTCCTGCTGGGCATCACGTACAAGCCCAACGTCGCAGATCAGCGGGAGTCTCCTGCTCTGCCCGTGGCCAGGATGCTGCAGGAGAAGAAGGCCGATCTTCACTTCCACGATCCGCACGTCCAGCAGTGGCGACTCGACGACCGGACGCTGTCCCGGGTGCCGGATCTGGACGAGTCCCTGCGCGAGGCAGATATCGTCGTCCTGCTGCAAGCTCACGCCGGTTACGATGTCGACAGCATCGCCGCGCAGTCCCGAACCTTCTTCGACACCCGCGGCCTCGCCTCACACGCGGAGAACGTCCATACGCTCTGACCTCGCGGGCGTGGGTCCGCTACTCCGGGGCGAACAGCTCCGCCACGCGGCGCATCAGGGCATCGTGGACCATCCGCATGCGCCCTATGGCCGGGTACCGGAAGTCTTCTATGGAGGCGCCGGGGTCGACGTCGACCACTGTGGCATGGGCTGCGTCCTCGGCTGTCAGCCCGGGGGTGATGACGTCCACGGCAGCTGCGTCCATCCCCGGAACGGCCCAGATCGCCTCGACGGCGATCTCCTTCAGCGCGTCCCAGACATCGGCCGTCACATCGACCGTCATGCTTCCGAGCTGCGGAGCCGGGTGGCTGGCCAGGACGTGGACGGCGCCGGACTCCAGCACTGAGTCCTCGGTGAGCCCCTCGCGGGTGAGCATGTCCGGGTCGGCGGTAAGCGTGCCAGCGAGGTACTCGTTGGTCTGGCGATACGCGGTCTCCGCGGCGAGCAGATCTCGAATGGAGGATTCACCGTCGCCGACGACATACAACGGGACGTGGACCTGCGCGGCGCCCACCGTCTCACCGATGACGAACATTCTGAGCATGATCCCGGGCTGCAGCGTTTCGATGAGCACGTCCCCGGGCCCAGACTCATCCCCGGCGCTGTGTCCTGCCCCGTTCCCCGTAGCTGAGGCGCGGGACCACGCCTGGTCCAGACCTCGGGTATCGACGCCGAATGTGGCCCTGCCGCTGGTGCCGGTCTCAGCGGACCGGACGACCGCCTGCTGGCCCAGCTGGCGGAGGTACGTGGTGGCCTGCACCTGCTCCCCGCCTGAGAAGCACCGGCCCTCGGGCAGCGGGACCTCGCGGTCCGCGAGGTACTGCCGCAGCAGTCTCCGGGAGCCGCTGATGCGCAATGCCTGATCGCTGACCAGAGATGTGACTCGAGGCACCGGACCAATACCGCCGGCGACGCCGTCGGCGTGGACCAGCGTGGTGAAAAGCTGCCCGGAGTCCTCTTTGGTGATTCTCTGCGGTTTGAGCTTTGAGCGGTTGGCGGCCCTGCGCAGGAGCTCCTGGTACCCCACCAGCTGTTTCCACTCATTGAGCTCGCTGCGACGCGGTTCCAGGCTCTCCACGATGAAGCGCTCCACCGGCGTGGGGGTGGCTCGCAGGACGGCATCCGCGCGTGGCGGGAAGGGGTGAGGCTCGCTCGACATGATCCCCAGGATATCGATCTCTTGGAGTCCTCGCCGACACGTGGAAGAGTGGGGCCTGTGAACACGGGGGACCGGCCGCAGGTGGTGGCTCACCGCGGAGCGTCTGCGCAGTACGCGGAGAACACGCGTGCTGCGTTTCTGCATGCCATCGCCGAAGGCGCTGATGCCGTGGAGGTGGACGTACATCTCAGCGCCGATCGCCAGCTCGTGTGCGCGCATAACTTCACCGTGGACAAGACCTCGGACGGAAGCGGGGAGATCGCTGAGATGTCCTTGAACGCGCTGCGCGCGCTCGATGTCCACTCGTGGAAGAATCCGGAGCTGCCGGAGGGCTACGGCTCCTCAGCGCAGCAGCTGATCACCCTCCCCGAACTGCTCGATATCGTCATAGGCGCCGACCGCGGCGTGGATATCGCGTTGGAGATGAAGCATCCCTCGGCTTTCGGCCACGAGCTCGATGACGCTGTGCTGGATCTGCTCACCACACGCGGCTGGGATCCGAAGGATTCGTCCATTCGAGATACCAGCAGCGGCGAAGCCATCACTGTGACCTTGATGAGCTTTTCGCCTGCGGCCCTGGAACATGTGCTGGTCCGCTTTCCACAGCTGCCGCCTCGTCATCTGTGTGCCCTGTTCCAGCGCGGACAGATGGAGGCGCTCTATCTGGTGGATGACGGCCGGGTGGGGGTCGCCGGCCCCAGTCAGGCCTATGTTCGTCATCACCGGTGGAAGGTGCGCCGATGGCTGCGACACGGAATCGAGCTGAACGTGTGGACAGTCGACGAGCCCGAGGACGTGCGATACGTGGTCGAGGTCGGGGCGAGGCGTATCACCACCAACCGACCTGGCGCGGTGAGACGTCTGCTGGAGTCTGCCGAGTTCTCCGGGGCGGGAACGCTATGATGGCCGACGAGACACCGTCCGCGTTGGTACACGCCGCAATCAGGCCGTAAGGATCCTCTTCACCTATGCCAGTGAAAGCTCGAGTCAAACAGAAGATCAACTCCGCCGTGCTCTCCGCGGCGAAGCGCTCAGAGGCAGTGGACACGGTCTACCGCCGTCGCCTCGAAGAACGACGCCGCAGGGCCTATCAGGCACAGCTTGAGCGGTACCCCGAAGTGGACTCCAAGACTGTGGTGTTCAACTCCTTCGGGGGCCGAGGATTCAACGATTCGCCGAAGGCGATCTTCACCGCGATGATCAACGATCCCGCCTTCGACGACTGGAACTTCATCTGGGTCTTCAAGCCGGCCAAGCTGCGCAAATACCGCCGGCTGAAGCTGCTGGTGCAGGATCGTGCAGAACTGGGACTCGGTGCACTCTCCGAGCAGCCGGAGAAGGTCCGGCAGCTGCGCCGCATGACGGTGGTCAGGCACAACTCCGCGCGCCACTATTCTGCCCTGGCCCGCGCCAAGTACTGGGTCAGCAACCAGCGCACCCTTGACGGCCTGGAGCCCACCCCGCAGCACGAGTACATCCAGACCTGGCACGGCACGCCCTTCAAGCGGCTCGGCGTCGACGTCGCGGGGGAGAAAGTGCATCCCACGCGCAGCGGTGAGCGCCTGGCGCAGTGGTACCGTACCGAGTCGCAGAAGTGGACCTATACGCTGGCGCAGAACCAGCCGGCCGCCGAATGGCTCTCGAGCGCCTTCCAGCTGGATCAGGTCGGCAAGTCCGACATCATGAACGTCACCGGGTACCCCCGCAATGACAAGCTGCTCACGTACACTCGCGAAGACATCGACCGGATCTACGACGTCCTGAAGCTGCCTCGGAACAAGAAGATCGCCCTGTACACCCCGACCTACCGGGACGATCAGCACACGGCACAGCAGAGCTACGTCTACCAGCTCTCCGTGGACTTCACCCGCTGGAAGCGTGAGCTGGGGGACGACTGGATCGTGCTGTTCCGCCCCCATTACCTCGTGGCCAAGGACTTCGACTTCGCCAGCGTCCGCGGATTCGTCTACAACGTGGCCTCCTATGAGGACATCAACGATCTGTTCCTCGTCTCGGACCTGCTCATCAACGACTACAGCAGCACGATGTTCGACTATGCGAACCTGCGCCGCCCGATCATGTTCTACTGCTACGACCTCGAGCACTATGAGCAGAATCTGCGCGGCTTCTACTTCCCGTCCTCCGACCTGCCCGGGCAGATCATGGCAGAGGAAGGGGAGGTCATCGAGCAGATGCAGCAGTTCGACGATTACCGCTCGCGGTACCAGGAGGATATCGACCGCTTCGCGGAGCGTTTCGCCCACCTCGACGATGGCCAGGCCAGTCGACGGGTGATCGACGCCGTCTTCACTCGCGAGTGACCTCGCGGGGTCCCGCCTGACCCACCGTCACCGGCTGGTCCGCCCGTCCTGCGGCTGACCAGCCGGTGACGGCTCAGCTCATGCTGAGATTGCCATGGGCTGTCGAGTAGAACCCGGTGAGCGGGATGCCGCTCAGCGTCTCCGTTGGAGCGTGCAGACGCAGTCGCATCGTCGTCGACTCCACTGCGACGACGACGTCGAAGTCCAGCACCTCATGGACGCCGTGCTGGATATCCTCTAGATCGGGGGCGAAGAGGAAGACGTTCTCCTGCTCGGTCTCCTCGAGGAACGCGATCCGCTCCTGATCGTGCTTGTATCCGCGACGTTTGACGGAGATGACCGGTGGAGCGGTGACGGCGACGACATCCGGCACGTCCAGGTGCACCCAGAGCTTCGCCGTCGTCGCCGCGTGGAGCCTGGCCTCGTCGAAGGTGGTCCCCTCAGGTGCCTCCGGCTCGCTCGCGGACGCCAGTTCGGCCCGGGTCACCGACGCCGTGATCCCGCCGGGCTTGAGGGCCTCGGCATAGCGCAGGGCCCCCTCGAGATCTCCCGCGCGGATGAGCTCTGAGCGACGCCGATGCGGATTCGCGAGCTGGGCTTCCAGCGCCTGGGGGATGAACTCCGTCTGGATGGCTCGATGCTCGCGCATGTAGTCAGCCCGTCGTGCGGGGCGCAGACCGGGGTAGCGGTCAGGCTTGTAGAACTTCAGGCACTTCCGCCGATACAGGTTGAGGATCATCCGGCCTGCGCGCTGCGGATCAGGGTCATTGTCGCGGATGATGCGCATCACCTGCGCGATGGACCAGGTGTAGTCCGCGGGCCGG
>DXGD01000129.1 GCA_019114115.1 Candidatus Nesterenkonia stercoripullorum | reverse complement strand
CGCCTGCGCGGGCGGTCCTCCGGCGACGGGGTGACCGCGAAGCGGCCCACGTTCGAGCCGCTCTTCGAAGGGTCGATGCCGCGGGGAAGCAGCACCGAGGACGACTGATCGCAGTGCCGCGGCCTTAGAGGCCCAGGGTTTCGCGCATCTGAGCCCCGAGCTGATCCGGGCTGGTGAGGAATCCGTCGTGGCCGATAGGTGAGGTGATGGTGTGCACCCCAGCGTCGCCCGGCAGCAGGTCGGCGATCTGCTGGGACTGCTCAGGGAAGTAGAGCCTGTCAGTGTCGACGGCGGCCAGGAACGGCGTCGCGGTCACCTGCGCCAGTGCCTGCGCCACACCGCCGCGGCCCCGCCCGACGTCGTGGCTCATCAGCGCCTCGGCGAGTCCGAGGTAAGCGTTCGGGTCGAAGCGTTGCAGGAGTTTCTTCGCCTGATGGTCCAGGTAGGACTCCACCTGGTATCTCCCGTTGCGGCGTTGCGGGGCGCCGAAGGGATCTTCACCGGGCTGCGCTGTCCGGCCGAACCGTGCACTGAGTTCAGTCTCTGTCCGGTAGGTGATGTGCGCGATTCTTCGCGCCAGCGCCAAGCCGTCCTGCGGTCCAGGGCCGTCGTAGTAGTCTCCGCCGCGATAGTGCGGGTCGTTGCGGATCGCCTGGACCTGGGCCTGGCCGAAGGCGATCTGCTCTGCCGTGGATGCGGCCCCGCAGGAGAAGATGCCCATGCCACGGACCATATCCGGGTACGTCGCGGCCCATTCCAGCGCGCGAGCACCGCCCATCGATCCGCCCACCACGGCAAGGAACGAGGTAATCCCCAGCTGAGCTGCCAGCCGGGCTTCCAGGTGCACTGCATCGCGGATCGTGACGAACGGGAATCGAGAGCCCCATGGGATCCCCGCGCTGTCCGGCGACGCCGGCCCCGTTGACCCGTAACAGCCCCCGACCATGGCCGGGGCCACCACGAAGTGCTTCTCGGGGTCGATGGGCTTACCCATTCCGAGCAGGCCCTCCCACCACCCCGGCGCCGGGTCGCTGGGGCTCGCCGCCACGTGGGTGTCCCCGGTCAGCGCATGCGCCACGAGCACAGCGTTGTCACCGGCGGCATTCAGCGTGCCCCACGTCTCGTACGCAAGCTCGACCTGGGGCAGGCAGCCTCCGGTTTCGAAGGTGTACTGCCCCACCTGCGCGAACTTGAGCGCACCCGCCGGACGCTCACCGAAATCATTTCGGGCGCCCAGGGGCGTGGAGGCTTCGACTTCAGCTGTCATGACGGGTGGTCGGCTCTCGGGTCGGAGGGGCTGGAACGGGGATGCTCAGTCACCCACCGGCAGCTGAGCGAGCGCCTGGTCGAGGTCGGCCAGGATGTCGTCGATGTGCTCCAGGCCGACGGAGAGCCGTACCAGGCCAGGCCGGACGCCGGCTGCCGCCTGATCGGCCTCGGTGAGCTGCTGGTGGGTCGTGGAGGCCGGGTGGATGACGAGCGAACGCACGTCTCCGACATTGGCCACCAGCGAGTGCAGCTGGAGCGCGTCGACCAGCTTCTGCCCGGCCTCCGCCCCGCCGGCCACGTCGAAGGCCAGGACGGAGCCGGTGCCGCGCGGGAGGTACTTCTGCGCCAGCTGGTGCCACGGACTGGACTCGAAGCCCGGGTAGCTCACCGCGGTGACCGCGGGATGGTCCTCGAGATAGCGTGCCACCTTCGCGGCGTTCTCGACATGGCGCTGCATCCGCAGGCTCAGCGTCTCCAGCCCGAGATTGATCTCGAAGGCGTTATGCGGTGAGAGCGCAGGACCGAGATCACGCAGCAGCTGGACACGGGCCTTGAAGATATAGGACACGTTGACGCCGAAGACGCCGTCGGCCCCCAGGTCACGGCCGAAGACCAGCCCGTGGTAGCTCTCATCGGGCTGGCTGAAGCCGGGGAACCGCTCAGGGTAGGCGGTGTAGTCGAACTTTCCGGAGTCCACGATGACGCCGGCGATCGCCGTGCCGTGACCGCCGAGGAACTTCGTCGCCGAGTGGACGACGACGTCGGCCCCGTAGTCGATCGGCCGGATCAGGTACGGCGTGGTCAGGGTGCTGTCGACGACGAGCGGCGCGCCGTGCTCGTGAGCGAGCCCCGCGACGGCCTCGATGTCCAGCACGTCGCCCTGCGGGTTCGCCACAGACTCGCCGAAGAACGCCGCAGTGGTGGGCCGGATGGCAGCGCGCCAGGAGTCGATGTCGGCGGGGTTCTCGACGAAGGTGACCTCAACGCCTAATTTCGGCAGCGTGTGCTTGAAGAGGTTCTGGGTACCTCCGTAGAGCGAAGGAGAAGCCACGATATGGCTGCCGGCCTCTGCCACGTTCAGCAGGGCGATGCTTGTGGCCGCCTGTCCTGAGCCCACTCCCAGTGCCCCGACCCCGCCTTCGAGGGCGGCGATCTTGTTCTCCACGGCCTCGACGGTCGGGTTGGTGATGCGGGTGTAGATCGGGCCGAGCTCCTCGAGCCCGAAGCGCTTGGCCGCCGTCTGGGTGTCCGGGAAGACATAGGAGGTGGTCTGCTGGATCGGCAGCGCCCTCGCGCCGCTGGCCGGGTCCGGAGCTACTCCGGAGTGGATCTGCTGGGTCTCGAATTTCCACTCAGCGGTGCCTTGGGCAGCAGCTGCGCCGTCGTGGTCAGGGGATTCAGCGTTCATGGTCGGTCTCCAATCGGTGCGCTCGGACCGGCCCGATTGGAGCGAATCCGCTGCACCGGCTCAGCCGTGCAGCGAACGCGATCCCGTAGGCCCATCCTTGATAACGGTGTAGTTGGGCCGCACTGCTGTGATGGCCCGCGCTTGCCCCGCCAGTTCATCTGCGCTGGCGGAACCAGGTCTTCACCCGGGGCACCCCACCGCGAACACGAGGGTTGCCGGCCAGCAAACCGGGGTTTTGCACTGGCGCTCTTGACCTATACCGATAGTGTGCCCTGGACCTGTCATGCCGGGCAAGTCGATCACCGCTCTCGGCGACCGATGGCCGGCCCCATCGCCCTCGGCATCCTCATCATCCTCGGTATCCTCACTGTTCGGGATTGATGGTGAAGGCTGATTCATGGTCGGTGCATGCGGCTCCCTCGGCATCATCCGATGAACCTGCCTGGCTCCGGTCCGAGGACGTGGGTGATTCCGACTCCGTGTACCCGCCACCCAGCTCCACCGGGCG
>DXGD01000128.1 GCA_019114115.1 Candidatus Nesterenkonia stercoripullorum | reverse complement strand
CCGTGCAGGCCGCCACGATCGTGCTGGTCGACGCGCGGACGATGCCGCTGTTCGCCCTGCTCTTCGCCTACGGCATCGGCCAGCTCTACGCCCGGCAGCACGCCAAGGGCGTCAGTGACGCCGACGCGCGTCGGCTGCTGCGCCGACGGCACCTGTGGATGGTCGTGTTCGGCGCCGTCCACGCTGCGCTCCTCTGGCAGGGTGACATCCTGGCCACCTACGGGATCCTGGGGCTGATCATGGTCCCGCTGTTCATCTCCCGTCGCCCGCGCACACTGGCGATCTGGGCGGGGGCGCTGACCGGAGCAGTGGCACTGCTGGCTGCCCTTGGGCCGCTGGCCGCCTCGATGGGACCGGATCCGGCTCCTGACCAGGGGGACGCCGCCCAGGCCGATATACAGCACGCCAGCATCGGCGAGTCCTTTTACCCCCTGGCCGCCGTCGTCCGGCTGGCCAGCTGGCTGATGGGTACCGCCTCAGGCGTACTCTCCCTGGTCCTGCCCGCGGCGGTGCTGCTCGGGCTTCTCGCCGCGAAACACCGCGTGCTCGAGGAGCCGGGCCGGCATCTGCGGCTGCTGCGCGTCACCGCGGCCGCCGGTCTGCTGCTGGGCTGGAGCGGTGCCGTACCGCACGCCCTGATGCATCTCGGGGTGATCGGCGACGCCGGTGCCGCGACCTTCACCTCGCTCCACTTCTTCAGCGGCCTGTTTGCCGGCGCCGGCTACGCCGCGCTGTTCGGCCTGCTGGCTCAGCGCGTCGAACGAGCCGGCCGGCGCAACGCCCTGCCGGTCCGTGCCATCGGAGCACTCGGCCGACGGTCCCTGACCGGGTACCTCGCGCAGTCGGTGATCTACGCGCCGCTTCTGACAGCCTGGGGCCTGGGCGCCGGCACCCACTTCTCAAGTGGGAGCGCCGCCCTGCTCGCCGTCGGCGTCTGGACGGTGACTGTGATCGGGGCGTACCTCCTGGAACGGCATGCGCGCCGCGGGCCGGCTGAGACCCTGTTGCGACGGCTCACCTATCCGAAGGCGCCGAGCAGGTGAGACCCGGAGCCAGGAGCCGGAGCTGCGACCCGCACCTGCGACCCGCACCTGCGACCCGCCGGCCGCATTATCCCGCCAGGCTCGCGCGAGATCCACACGTGGAGGCGGCCCTATCGTGAGGAATCGCCTGCGGACTAGGGTGAATGGTGAAACTGATCGATCCCTTGGCGGCCGAGCGGCTCCCGCTGCGGCCGCCAAGGGATCACACTGGATGGAACACACTAGGAGGACAGCGTGAGCTCAGAGGACACCGCAGCAGGGCACACCGCAGCAGACCTCATCAAGCAGATGACCAGCATCAAGACATGCATGATGACGACGATCGACGAGAACGGCAAGCTGGTCTCCCGCCCGATGGCGCTCGCCCAGGCCGATGAGGACCACCAGCTGTGGTTCCTCACCCGGGTGGATTCCGAGAAGGCGGACGACGTCGTCGGCAATGGCGACATCAACCTTGCCTTCGTCGCCGATAAGACCTGGATCTCAGTGGCCGGAAGCGCTTCCCTGACCACGGACAGGCAGAAGAAGCAGGAACTCTGGGAGCTCGGTGCCAAGGCGTACTTCGCCGACGGACCTGAGGACCCCGAAGCCGCACTGATCCGGGTGGATCCGCAGACGGCCCAGTTCTGGGAGGGCCCGGGCAAGGTCGCGGCGCTGGTGAAGATGACAGCCGCTGCCGTCTCGGACTCAGCACCCGATATGGGCGAGCACGGACGAGTGCAGCTCTGACCCTTCCTCCGGAGCCTTCATCAGCGCGGCCGGGGCCGGGGCGCTGATGAAGGCTGGCGAGCACGGCCGCATTGAGCCGGGCGGACTGCGGCTGGGACGAGCCCGAGCTGCAGACTCCCCCGGTCGGCGAATGCAGGAGTCCCACAGGCTGGGCACCGACGGTTCCTGCTAAGCTCGTTCAGCTGTCTTCGCCCATCCGGGACGTGCAGCACCGTTTCTGCAAGCACCGTGAGGATACCCGAGGCCGTCCCCCGATGACCGAGCTGCTCAACCATGTCGTCCTGTCCGTCCTCACGCTGATCGCGCTGAGCCTATCCCGGGTCAATGTGATCATCGCCCTGCTGCTGGCCGCGCTGGTCGGCGGCGTCACCGCCGGGCTGGGCATCACCGAGACCTTCACCATCCTCATCGAAGGCCTGGGCGGCCAGGGGGAGACGGCACTGAGCTACATCCTGCTCGGCACGATGGCGGTGGTCGTCTCCCGATCCGGGATCACCCAGCGCCTGGTGGATCGGGTGCTGCCGCTGCTGTCCGGGAAGCGAGCCTTCGTCCTCTTCTCGATCGCGGGGCTCGCCTGCTTCTCGCAGAACCTGATCCCCGTGCACATCGCCTTCATCCCGATCCTCATCCCGCCGCTGCTGAGCGCCTTCAACCGGCTCGGCATCGACCGTCGTGCCGTGGCGACGGCGTTGACGTTCGGTCTGAAGGCGCCCTATCTGCTGATCCCCGTCGGGTTCGGGCTGATCTTCCAGACGATCGTCGTCGATGCGATGAACGAGAACGGCATGGAGATCGCGCTGAGCGACATTCCGCTGGCCATGGTGATCCCTGTGGCGGGAATGGTCCTCGGGCTCTGCGTGGCGGTCCTCATCAGCTACCGCAAGAACCGCGTGTACGCCACGACGGCGGACGACGCCGGCCCCGCCACCCCCAGTCCCGCGGTCTCCGCCGCAGGCTCATCGCGCCGCGGATGGCCGATGAAGGATATCGTCGTCCTGGTCAGCCTCGCCGTCGCGCTGGTCCTGCAGCTCGTCTTCGAATCCCTGGTCATCGCGGCCCTCGGCGGCCTGCTGGTGATCTTCATCTTCCGTGCGGAGCGCTGGCGCGACGGCGACGACGTCGTCGCCAAGGGCGTGGCCATGATGGGCACGATCGCCTTCATCATGCTGGTCGCCTCCGGATACGCCCAGGTCCTCACGGAGACCGGCGCAGTGGAGGACCTGGTGGC
>DXGD01000127.1 GCA_019114115.1 Candidatus Nesterenkonia stercoripullorum | reverse complement strand
GCCCGGGACAGCCTCGCCGAAGCGCGACGATCGGTGCACGCCGTGCAGCCGAGCGAGCTGACTGGAGCCCGCCTTCCTGAGGCGCTGGAGGCCGTGAGTGCCCGGTGGGCGCAGGTCAACGATATCTCGGTACGCGGCTTCCCGGCACGCGGCACCCCAGTACGCGACGCCCCAGTACGCGGCACCCCCGCCCAAGGCACCTCGGCACGTGACACTGCGGCCCAGGAGATCTCGATTCACAACACCTCGATCGAGGTCGAGTGCACCGGCACGCCGCAGCCGCTGGACCGTGAGATCGAGTCCGCTCTGCTGCGCATCGCGCAGGAGGCCCTGGCCAACGTCGCCCAGCATGCGGCCGCACGGACGGTCAGGCTCACCCTCTCCTACATGGACGAGATCGTCGCGCTGGATGTGCGCGACGACGGCGTCGGCTTTCACCCTGAGCCCATCCCCTCGCAGCAGCGTGCCGACGGCGGCTTCGGGATCCTCGGCATGCGCCAGCGTGCCGAGAACGTCGGCGGGGCCCTCACCGTCGAATCCGAGCCCGGCCTCGGGACTGTCGTCTCAGCCACCGTGCCGTGCAGTCCCGATGCCGAGGCCCGGATGGGTCCTGTCGCTGCTCCCGCCAGCGCTGCGGGGTCCACGCCAGCGGCCGAGCCCGCGCCCACCGGAGGTGCCGCCCGGTCAGAAGGAGAAGCCCTATGATCACCCTGCTCATCGCCGATGACCACCCCATCGTCCGTGACGGCCTGCGCAGCATCTTCGAGGCGGATGCGCGCTTCCACGTCGTCGGCGAAGCGGGCGACGGCGCCGAGGCAGTGGCCGTGGCCAAGGAGCTCGCGCCCGACGTCGTCCTGATGGACCTGCGGATGCCGGGCACCGACGGCGTGACAGCGATCCGCGCTTTGGCGGATCAGGGGATCGCCTCCCGCGTCATCGTGCTCACCACGTACGACACTGATGGTGACATCATTCCGGCGATCGAAGCCGGGGCGACCGGCTTCATGCTGAAGGATGCTTCCCGGGAGGAGCTCTTCCGTTCGGTGCAGGCTGCTGCCAGAGGCGAGGCGGCGCTTGCTCCCTCGGTCGCCGCCCGGCTCATGGGACGGCTCCAGCGGCCTGCGCCGGAAGGGCTCTCCGCTCGGGAGATCGAAGTTCTCGCGCTGGTGGCGCGCGGCGCGACCAACCGGCATGCCGCCACGAAACTCATGCTGAGTGAGGCGACGGTGAAGACCCATCTGCTGCACATCTACGCCAAACTCGGCGTGAACGACCGCGCCGCAGCCGTGGCGGTGGCGATTTCGCAGGGCTATGTGGTGCTGGAGGACGATGCCTGACGCTCACTACCGCTTCCAGGGCGCCGCCAGCCGATCGGGACGAGCACCGCGGAGCGCGCCACGCTGAGCGCGCCGTACTGAACGCGCCGTACTGAACGCGACTTTTCGGGCACGCCGTTCGGAAAGACCGCTTCGCCCTAAGCTGGGGATATGACCGACCACGCAGGCATATCAGTGCTGACTTGTGACAATCCTTCCCCGATGACGCTGGAAGGCACGAACACCTACATTCTGGGCTCCGCGCAGGCTGCCGCAGTGTTCGTCGTCGACCCGGGCCCCTCGGGACATCCGGAGCATCTGGACGCTGTCATCGCAGCGACCGGCTCCGCCGAGGTCAGGGCCATCCTCGTGACGCATCGGCACCGGGATCACACCGGGGCCGCGCAGGAACTCGGCGAACGGACCGGCGCTCCTGTCCGCGCCTTCGACCCGGCCCACACCATCGAGGGAGCACACGCTGCGGCGGACCCCCTGCACGACGGCGAAGAACTCGTTCTGCCTGGTCAGCGCGTCATCGTTCGTCACACTCCTGGGCACACCTCAGATTCTGTCTGCCTCTGGCTCCCCGACTCCGCGGCCATGCTCACCGGCGACACGATCCTGGGCCGCGGCACCACCATGCTGGACTATCCCGACGGCACCCTGACGGACTACCTGCGTACCCTGGAGCATCTCGCCGGGTACTCCGGGACGCGGATGCTCCCTGCTCACGGCCCCGAGCACGCTGACCTCTCGGGCTGCGCGCAGGAGTACCTCACGCATCGGCTGGAGCGGCTGGACCAGGTCCGCAGCATCATGGAGACAGAAGGCCACGACGTCGGCGCCGCACGGCTCGGGCGCCTCATCTACGGTGAGCAGTCCCCGTTGCCGGAGGGCGTCACCACCAAGATCGCTCAGGCCCAGCTGGCCCATCTGAGTCACCTCGGCCAGCACTGAGCCGGGGCGCGTTGGCCGCACGACCCGTAGCCGACCGACCAGCCGTCGACCAACCAGCGGCCGCACCGCTGATGGGCAGCCCAGGGCCTATCGGCTCAGAACGGCCGTTTCACATAGGGCCGTTCGGTCCATTGGATGGACTCGATGGTGATGCCTTCCGTCTGGAAATGGTTCACCAACGACGACGCCGCAGACCCGAGCCTGGTGAACGCATCCGGACTCGCGATCCCCACCGGACCCGCGGCGAAGAAGATCACCGCGTGCTCCCGGCCCCCTCCCGAGGCAGCGACCTGATGGTGGACGACGCAGAGCTGCCCGTCGGTGACGCCGGTGAGCGGCTCCCCGTCGAGCTCCGAGGTGAATCCGTCCATGAATCCTGTGAGTTCCTCGACTGCGTCATCGACAGCCAAAAGATCAGGGGCTGCGATACGTGCCTCCAGGACTGCCCACTCTTCGTGGCTCAACGGCCTGGGGCCCCAGTCGATCTGTTTCCTCCAGCGCACAGTGACCTCCTTCTCGCCTCACGAATCTCATGTACACAGCAGAGTGCGTTGTGTGGGACTGCGGCGGCAGTGCGTCCCAACACACCGGTCCAAGACCTCTAGGATAGCTCTATATGAGCATCCACACTGCTGTGATCACAGGTTCAACTTCCGGGCTCGGCGCCGCCTTCGCACGCCAGCTGGCTGCCCAGGGCTTCAGCTTGGTGCTGGTCGCCAGGGACCGCGACCGACTTGAGGGGCAGTCGGAGGCACTGTCCTCCCAGTACGGCGTCCGCGCAGCGTTCATCGTCGCCGACCTGGTGACCGACGAAGGCGTCAACGCTGTGCAGGAACGGCTCTCAGATCCGGCCAAGCCCGTCCACCTCCTGGTCAACAACGCTGGTCACGGACTGGCCGAGGACTTCGTGGATTCGTCCCTGGAGGCCGAGCGCGGTCTGCTGCGCCTGCACGTGCAGACCACGATGGAGCTGAGCCACACTGCGGCCCGCAGCATGTCGCGGCGTCATGGCGGCCGGATCATCAACGTGGCATCTGTCGCCGGATTCACCCCGACGGGGACCTATTCAGCGGCCAAAGCGTGGGTCATCAACTTCTCGAAGGCGCTGCACCAGCAGCTCCGCGGCGACGGCGTGGCTGTCACCGCACTGTGCCCCGGCCTTGTGCGCACCGAGTTCCACCCGCGGTCCGGGATCAAGATCCGCGGCGCGAAACGCTGGATGTGGCTGGACCCTGAAGATGTCGTCCGGCAGGGGCTCGCTGCGAACGCCCAGGGCTCGGCGATGTGCATCCCGTCGCGCAGCTACCAGATGCTCACCTCCTCGCTGAAGTTCGTGCCCGATTCCATGGTGCAGTGGGCCGTCAGCCGCCGTTCCGGCTCCTCGAGCACACCTCAACGCACCCTGGAGCAGGGCGACGCGGCCTCACCTCCGGCTGCCCCATCGGCTGGCGCCACCCAGCGCAGCCCGGCCCGCGCCGACGAGGACAAGACAGCTGACCCCACGACCGACGCCATCCGGACTGTCGATGCCTATAAGGCGTCGCGGATGTCCCTGCCCAAACCGCCGAAGAACGCTTCCTCAGCTCCGTCCGCGGCCGGTTACTCTTCGCCGAGGACTGGCGAGGTGGAGCACGGCGCGGACGCACCGGAGACTGAGGCGTCAGATCAGCAGGAACCGGCTAGCGGGGAGCAGTCGAGTGGACCGCAGGGCGGCCGGCAGCAGATCGACTCGGTGCAGAAGCAGGAGAAGAATCCTCTGCAGAAGTAGTCTGCTGCAGGCTATCTGCGCGGTCCTGAACTGATCGTTGACGTCTCGTCGTCGTCGCTGGGGTCAATATCGGTGCGAACGTCGGTGTCGGCGTCGGGTTCCGCGTCGGGGTCCTGTTCCTCGGTCCCCTCCTGACGTTCCCGGCGCTCACGGTAGGCGTCCTCCCCCGGCCCGGTGAAGTCGCGTCCACGTTCGACGGCGGCGATGGAGCCGGTGAACATCGAGGAGCCTTCGACGGCCTGGGTCACCGGCTGCTCCGGGTTCTCCGGGTCGAAGCGACCGAACTCGCCGGTGCTGACGTCTTCGGGCTCGCCGCGCAGGGCCTCTTCGTTGGTGACCAGCATGCGCTGAGTGAGCACGGCATAGGGGTGCTCACTGCGCAGGTAGTTGACCAGATCCTCACGGACCAGGCAGCGCAGATCCCACAGCTCGCCGGAGTTGCGGGCCGAGACGACCACCCGAGCTTGGACGAATCCGCCTGTCGCGTCGGTGATCTGCAGTGAGAAGTCCCTGCCGTCCCACAGTTCTGTGGATTCCAGCAGGCGCTTGAGCCGTCCGCGCATCGCGTCGGCCGGAACTCGCCAGTCCAGATCCAGCTCTACTGTGCCCATCACTGCCGTACCGGTCCTGGTCCAGTTCTCGAAGGGCGTTGCGACGAAGTAGCTGGACGGGTAGATGAACCGGCGTTCGTCCCAGGACTTCAACACCACGGCGGAGAGCGTGATGTCTTCGACGGAGCCGAAGTTCCCTTCGACGACGACGACGTCGCCCGCCCTGATGGAATCCGTGAACGCGAGCTGAATGCCCGCGATCACGTTCGTCAGAGTCGACTGCATCGCCAGGCCGGCGACGACGGACACGACGCCCGCCGAGGCGAGCAGCCCGGCACCGAGCGCGCGGACCTGGGGAACCATGAGCAGCACCGCCGCCACGGCCACCGTGATGATCGCGGCGAAGAGGATCCGGCGGATCAGCGACACCTGGGTCTGTAGCCGCCGGCTGCGGCGGTCTTCAAGCCCGGCCTCATGCGGGTACCGCGACATGATGACGGCCTCGATGATGCGGACCACGCGCAAGGCCCACCAGGCGATCCCGATGACGATCGCGACCAGCAGGATGAAGGAGAGGGCAGGGAACCACCCAGAGTCCCCGAGGGCCAAGTCCACGGAGACCCACGTGCCGATCAGCGTGAGCGTGACGAACAGCGGCCCGCGCGTGCGGCGGATGGCTCCAGTGGCGTCGGGGTTCTTCCGGAAGATCTGCCGCATGAGCATCGAGGACACCACGGTGATGGCCAGCGCCACGACAAGGGCGATCAAGATTCCCAGCAGCAGGCCCCAGAGCGGCCCCGCATCGGTGACGATGTCCTCGACCGAGGAAGGAACAGTCTCCTCGAAGATATTGCCGACTTCCTCAGTGGGGTCGCTCGGCTCCGTGGGCTCCGCCGTCGTTTGTGCGTCTGCGCCTGGCGTCGATGACGTTCCTGCCCCAGCAGGGTTCAACCAGGAGGGCAGGAAGGCCTGCGGGTCGATGTGCTGTAAGACCATGGAAAAATCATGACATGCATGACCATGCGCTGTCTGATCGTTCACAGCTCGTCGCCTCCTCACGTACCCCCTCCCGGCTCGGTCCGCGGAGTCATCGTCACGATTAGGCGCAGCCCGGCACACGGCGGGAGAATGGGCGATGGCCGCCTCGGCGTTGACTGAAGCTCACCCTTCGGCGAAAGCCCTGAGGCGCGAACACGGCAGGCTTATAATGTGACGAGATTTATAGACACGGCACGCTGAAGGGGGATCATGCTCACGTTGAGGGATCTGCGAGGGACGGCCGTCGATGCCAATGCGGTGCTCCCGCGCTCCGCGCAGGACGTCAGTGCCACAGCTGAGGCAGTGCTGCCCATCCTGGATCAGGTCCGCACCGGCGGCGCGAGCGCCGTGGAGCATCTTTCCCAGACGTTCGACGGCGTGACACCTCCCAGCCTGCGTGTCCCCCACGATGCACTGGATCGCGCCCTCGCAGAGCTCGATCCGGACGTCAGGGACGCGCTGGATATGCTCATCCTGCGGACCCGTGAGGTCCACTCAGCCCAGCTTCCCCCCGGCTCTCTCGTCTCCCCCGGACCCGACGCACAGATCACCAACCGGTGGGTGCCGGTACAGCGAGTCGGACTGTACGTGCCCGGAGGGCAGGCCGTGTATCCCTCCTCAGTGGTGATGAACGTCGTCCCCGCCCAAGTGGCCGGGGTGGCTTCGCTGGCCATCGCATCGCCCCCGCAGAAGGAGTTCGGCGGCTATCCGCACCCGACGATTCTCGCGGCAGCAGCGCTTCTGGGCGTCACGGAGGTCTACGCCGTCGGGGGCGCCCAGGCCGTGGGCGCCTTCGCCTATGGGGTGCGCGACGACGAGGGGGCCCTGCTGTGCCCGCCGGTCTCCCTCATCACCGGGCCCGGCAACATCTACGTGGCGACGGCGAAGCGCGCCGTGCAGGGCCTGGTCGGCATCGATGCTGAGGCCGGACCCACCGAGATCATGATCCTCGCCGACCAGCACGCCAATCCGGAACTGGTCGCGGCGGATCTCATTTCGCAAGCAGAGCACGATGCGCTGGCTGCAGCGGTCCTGGTCACGGACTCCCCCGAGCTTGCAGAGGCAGTGCTGCGGCACGTAGAAGCCCAGGCCGCGGATACCCATCATGCGGCCAGGGTGAAGGAAGCGCTGACCGGGAGCCAGTCTGCAGTGCTGCTTGTCGATTCCATGGAGATAGGCGCCGAGATCGCCAACGCCTACGGTGCGGAGCACCTGGAAATACTGACCGATGACGACGACGCCCTCGCAGAGCAGATCTCCAATGCCGGCGCCATCTTCCTCGGCCCCTACACGCCCGTCTCACTCGGCGACTACTGCGCAGGGTCCAATCACGTGCTGCCCACTGGGGGCGCTTCGGCGTACTCCTCGGGACTGAACGTGACCAGCTTCCTGCGCTCCCAGCAGGTGATCCAGTACGGGCGCAAGGGACTGGACCAAGTCGCCGGACACGTCACCGCGCTGGCGCAGGCAGAGGGACTTCCCGCTCACGGGGACGCGGTCACGGTGCGCTTCTGAGGTGAGGAGCCAGCGGCCTAGCTGTCCTTGGTCTGACTCGAAATCGTGTAGCTCTCCTCCACATCCACCACGAAGATGCGCCCGTCCCCTGGGTTGCCGGTCTCGCCGGTCGCAGCGCTGTCCAAGATGATGTCGATCACCTCGTCCTTGGCGGCGTCGTCGACCACGATGTGGATGACCGATTTCGGCAGCTCGGGGTAGCTGACATCACCGACTCTGATGCCTTGCTGGCGGCCGCGGCCTATCACCCCGAAATGGGTCATCGCGTTGAACCCTGACTCTGCCAATGCCTGCTGCACGTCGGCGAGTTTCTCCGGCCGCACGATCGACTCGATGAGTTTCATTCTTCTCCTCGTATGAGAACGGTATATGAGAACGGTGTACTAAGAACGGTGTACTAAGAACGGTGTACTGACAACGGTGTACTGAGAAAAGCGGCTTGGTCATGACACCCTCGCAGCGCACTGTGACGTGGCTGCCGACGGGGCCTGAAACGAGCCCGTGATCTGGTTATCGCTGCTCTGGCGCGCGCCGGCTGGCTGGGTCTGCAAGCTCTCCGGTCAGTACTGCGCCTTCCGATGCG
>DXGD01000126.1 GCA_019114115.1 Candidatus Nesterenkonia stercoripullorum | reverse complement strand
CTGCGGCCCTTCCGCGCGATCGAATCCCGCGAATCGGAGGTCCTGTGGGCGGCTGGCCCGCACCCTGGCGAGGTGCTCACTGGAGATGAGCTGCGGACCTGGGCCGAGGGGCGGGCAACGGCCGAAGGGCCTGCCGGCGCGGGCTGAGCGGACTATTCCGGTTCGGCAAGCCAGACGTGGGTCGTGCCGTAGCTTCTGTCGTGAAAGAGCTCCAGCCCAGCCGGCCATTCCGGTTCGCCGCTGCGCGCATCCCGTTCCACCACGACGGTAGCCGCCGGGTGCAGCTGTTCGCCGGCGCTGGCCAGCACCTGCGTCAGCTCCTTCGCGGAGAACGCATACGGCGGGTCGAGGAAGAGCAGCTCTATAGGCGGCCCTGAGCGGGCCCGCAAGTATTTCGCCGCGTCGGCCTTGGTGACCGTCGCCTGGGGTGGACTGCCATCGACGACGCCGACCTGGGCTGCGTTGCGCTTCATCGTCCTCACCGCGGCCTCGCCCTTGTCCACGAGCTCGGCACTGCGCGCACCACGGCTGAGGGCTTCCAGCCCGAGTGCCCCGGATCCGGCGAAGAGATCGACGACGACGGCGTCGACAATGGCGTCATACCCCTCCAACCGGGAGAAGAGGGATTCCTTGACGCGGTCACTGGTGGGGCGAGTCCCATCGTGCGGAACTGACGCGAGCCTGCGGCCTTTGAACGAGCCGGCGATGATACGCGACATGCTGCCCTCTCCTCTCTCCATGCGCTGCCCCGCTGCGGAGGCAGCCGCCACGACGACGACGTCGACGCGTCATCCACGCTGGATGAACTCTTCGGCGTCGTCATGGCGTGTGGTCCATTCCTGAAGCTCGGCGCTCAGCGCGGGTTCCTGGCTCCACTCGGGATCCTGCTGTGCCAGCCGGTCGAGGTCCTGTGCGGCCTGGACGATGACGGCCTCGTCGCGGATCGCCCGCAGCAGGCTCAGCGACGAGTTCTTCCCCGCCTGCGAGGCACCGAGCACGTCACCCTCTCGACGCCTCGCGACATCGCGGCGGGCCAGCTCCAGCCCGTCCTGCGTCTCGGAGACCTCGACCAGCCTCGTCATCGAGGGGTGCTCAGCCGGCAGGCGAGTCACCAGCAGGCACAGTCCAGGGTGCTCGCCGCGGCCGACGCGACCGCGCAGCTGATGCAGGGTGGAGATTCCGAAGGCGTCCGCGTCGAGGATCGCCATGACCGTGGCGTTGGGGACGTCGACGCCCACTTCAATGACGGTGGTGCTGACCAGCACGTCGATCTCGCCACGCTCGAAGTCCCTCATCACCTCCTCTTTGGCTGCGGATTCCATCCGGCCGTGGAGGCTGCCCAGGCGCAGCTCACCCAGTAGCGGATGCTGTGCCAGAGTCTGGCTCATCAGCTCCACTGAGGCATCCTGCTCCACGCTGACCCCGGAGTCCGGGTCGGACCGCACATCCTCCTGGGTGATCTTGGGACACACGACGTAAGCCTGGCGTCCTGCTGCGACTTCCTCCGCGATCCGCTCCCACACCCTGCCGATCTGCCGGGGCCCCAGGCTCATCCGTGCAATATGGGTCTGGATGGGCTGACGGTGCGCGGGCAGGCCCTCCAGGACAGTCAGCTGGAGGTCGCCGAACACCGTCATCGCCACTGACCGAGGGATAGGGGTCGCGGACATGACGAGCATATGGGGCGTGGTGCCAGGCCGGGACCGCAGCGCATTGCGCTGTTCGACCCCGAACCGGTGCTGTTCATCGATGACGACCAGACCCAGCTCGGCGAACGTGACCTGCTCCGAGAGCACTGCATGGGTGCCGACGACGATCCCGGCCTCGCCAGAGGCGATCTGCAGCAGCGCACGCCGCCGCTCCGCCGTCTTCAGCGAGCCGGTGAGCAGCGTGAGCGCGAAGGGCGAGGCCCCACCGGAGTCCGGGGCCCCTCCGAGCATCCCGGCACCGGCGAACATCCCGCTGGTGACCAAAGCTCCGAGCATCCTGCGCAGCGAGCGCTCATGCTGGGCGGCCAGCACTTCGGTCGGAGCGATCAGCACCGCCTGGCCGCCGGCGTCGACGACCTGCAGCATCGCGCGAAGGGCGACGAGGGTCTTGCCCGACCCGACCTCACCCTGCAGGAGCCTGTTCATCGGCGTGGATTCCGCGAGCTCAGCAGAGAGTATTTCACCGCAGCTGCGCTGCCCCGCGGTCAGGACGTAGGGCAGCGTCTCATCGAAGGACTGCAGCGCACCGCCCTCCCGAGGGGGGCGCGCCTGGCCCGGTTCGCGCGAGGCGTCCTCACGCCGGGTGCGCAGCAGCGCCTGCACCATGAACGCCTCTTCATAGCGCAGCCGCTCCAAGCCTCGCTCGGGATCCTCGGCTGTGCGCGGCATGTGGACGTGGCGCAGAGCATCGAACCGGCCCAGCAGCCTGCGCTCGGCGCGGATACCGCGCGGAAGAGGGTCAGGCCAGTCGTCGACCGGGGCATGGCCCAGGACCATGCGCACCATACGGTAGATCGACCAGCTGGACAGGCCCGCTTTGGCGGGGTAGATCGGCATCGGCGCCCTCTCCCCGTCTGCGGGCAGCCCGATGAGACCCGCCGAGGCGTCGCCCTCCTCTGCTTCCTCTCCCAGCACGGAGAACTCAGGGTTGGTGAGCGTGAGCTGGTTCCGGTAGGTGCTCACCTTGCCGTGGAACATGGCCGTGACCCCAGCCTTGAGCTGCCGCTGAGCCGCCCAGCCCTGGAAGAACGCCATCGTGATCTGCCCGCCGGACTCGTCCTCGGCCAGCACCTCCAACAGCGAGCCGCGACGTCGCTGCATCCTCCGCAGCTCGCTGGTGCGCACCCGGGCGATCACCGTCGCGTGCTCATCTGCCACCAGGTCCGCGAATGAGGACAGCCGCCCGTGATCGATCCACTTGCGCGGAAGGTACTCCAGGAGCTGTCCCACGGTGGTGATGTCGAGCTTCTTCTGCAGCGCCGCGGCGGACTTCTGCTCCAGGATTGAGCTCAGCGACGTCGTCGGCGTGAGCGGCTGATCCGTCACGATCATTCGGCCTGAGTCGAGTAGAGCGGGCTTGCCGAATAGTTCTGGACGTCGCCGGCCTCATGCACCACCTGGGCCACGTGAGCTTCATCCTCGGTGTGGACGTGGATCCGCCAACGGTAGAACCCAGCCCTGTCGGGCTGCGCGTCGATAGGGGTGATGATGACGGCTTCGCCGATCTCGTCCAGACGGTGCCGCAGCGAGGCGCCTCCGAGCGGGTCCAAGCGCACAGTGGCCATCACTTCGACGCCGGTGTGCCCGGGGTCGGACTCGTGATGATGATCAGCATGCTCCTCGTGGCCCGCGGCGCCCGGACGGCCCCCATCCCACCCGGAGAGCTTGTCCAGCAGCGCGGTATCGACGTCGTCATGGCCCATGACAGTGGCTCGCAGCGCCAGGAGCACGAGGAACAGCCCCGAACCGCCCGAATCGACGACGCCGGCGCGGCGTAGTGCCGGAAGCTGGAATTCCGTCTCCACCAGTGCCTGATGACATTGGCTCACGAGATCTTCGAAGCAGTCCACCAGTGCGGCGCGGCTCTGTGGCTCATGCGCCGCGCTGGCGTGGCGTGCCAGACATTCCCTGGCGGTGTCGACGACCGAGAGCATCGTGCCCGGCACCGGAGTGCTCAGGGCTGACCAGGCACGCAGGCTGCCCCGTTCCATCGCTTCACTGAGGTTCTCTACAGTGAGCCGGCGATGGCCGTGGAGGCGCTCGGCGAATCCGGACACCAGCACGGCCAGTAGCGTGCCCGAGTTTCCCCGGGCTTCATACATCGCCTGCGATCCGGCATGAGCCAGCAGCTCACCGATGTCCTCGCTGCGCACACCGTCGAGCGCCTGCCGGCAGGCTCGGACAGAGGCCAGCATATTCGTGCCGGTATCCGAATCCGGGACCGGGAAGACGTTGAGCCTGTTGAGCCGCTCGCAGTGCACTCCGAGGACATCCTCCGCGAGCGCGAACCACCGGTGCACAGCACCAGCACCGCTGACTCTACCCTTCACGTTTCGTTCTCCTTGGGCGGTCCTCATGATCCGGAGCAGGGTCCGCACTCACTCGGGAGGACGGACTGCCGCTCACAGACTATCGGCATATTCCTGCAGAGTATCAGCATCCATGGCCTCTGCTATCTCGGCCATCTGCTCCTCATCCTGGTAGAAGATCCACTGGCCGTCATCGGAGTACCCGTCGCCGCCGGTCGGAACGGTGAACATCTGGATATTGTCCAGTCCGCCGCGCAGCTCCCAGCCCAAAGAGGCCACCGTGCCGGAATCTAACGTCTCGTCCACCACGAGGTACGGCGAGAAGGTGCTGACCATGTCCTGCATCCGGCCCGGGTTGGCCAGGTTCGAGGGTGACAGCGTCTCTTGGAGCACCCCTCGGATGAAGGCCTGCTGGTTGCGCACGCGCTGCAGGTCCCCATCCGGGAAGCTGGCGCGGTGCCGTACGAAGGACAGTGCCTCTTCGGAGTCCATCTCCTGCTCGCCAGGCTCGAAGGTGAAATCGTCACCGGTGGTGAAGCTCTCCGGATACTCGGAATCGACGGTGACGCCGTCGAGCGCGTCGACCAGCCCGATGAAGCCCATCATGTCGACCGAGGCGATGTGGTCGATCCGTGCGTCGAACAGGGACTCGACAGTCTCCACAGTCTTCGGCAGGCCGCCCAGGCTCAATGCCGCGTTGACCTTGTGCTCACCCTCGCCGGGGACCTCCACCCAGAGGTCGCGAGGAATCGACATGACTTGCACGCTCTCGCGGTTGCCGGGGATGTGGACCAGCATCATCGTGTCCGAACGGCCGCCCTGCGGGACGTTCGGGAGGTCCTCGGTCTCGCCAGAACCACCGTGCTCGTCAGAGCCGAGCAGCAGGATGTTGACAGAGTCGTCGTCCTCGTCCTTGGCCGGGCGGGTGGACTCATCCGGGAAGGTCTCGTCCTCGAAGGTCGTCACCGAGTCGTCGTAGGTGTTGCCCAGCGAGTTCAAATACAGCAGCGCCGCAGTGAGAGATCCGATGACGAGCACCGCCACAGAAATCAGGACGATCCAGACCGCTTTACGTCCACGGCGTCTCGACCGGGGCCGCGTCTGCTCGACGTCATAGGCCACAGAGTTCTCCTCATCTGCTCGCTTGCGCTTCGGGCGCCGGTGCCCCGCCGACCCCCGTCATGATGTGTCAGCATAGGCGCCATTAGGTTGTACTTCATCCAAGGATAAGCGATGAGGCGGACCGATTCGCGTAATGAACTCCGTGACCAGGCCAGGACAGTCCGGAGTGTGGCCGGAATTACGCCGACATGCGGCCTGCCCGCACACTCTGCGTGAACTAGCCTGGTGGGATGTACGCCAACCGCTTGTCTCAGCTCTCAGCGCTGGTCTGCGGGCTCGCGGTCCTGCCGCTGGCCGCATGCTCGCCAGCTGCCACAGTGGAGCCCGCTCCTGAGGCAGCCGACCCGGAGTGCGCCTCGATCATGCTGGCTCTGCCCGAAGAGATCGGCGAGTTCCAGCA
>DXGD01000125.1 GCA_019114115.1 Candidatus Nesterenkonia stercoripullorum | reverse complement strand
ATCGGGCGGAGTAAGGAATCCAAGCAGAGACTGCACATGGCTGAGACGGGTGCGTTGCCGGCATCGACGGTGTCCGTGAGGCCGGCGACATTGACGTCCCGCCGCGCGGACGGAATCGGCTGTCGGGTCACCGGTCCACTTTCTCCAGGCGGCTGAGCCGGTAGGGCGACCACAGCCTCCTGCCCAGATCGACGCCGACGGCCGGGACCTGAAGGGTGCGCACGATGAAGGTATCGATGAAGACGCCCACTGCCACCAGGAAGGCCAGCTGCACCATGAACATCAGCGGCAACACGGCCAGCGCGGAGAACGTCGCGGCGAGCACGATGCCGGCAGAGGTGATGACGCCTCCGGTCACCACGAGCGAGCGCAGGAGGCCTTCCGCACTGCCGCGCTGCGGGGCTTCCTCCCGGGCGCGGGTCATGAGGAAGATGTTGTAGTCCACGCCCAGGGCGACCAGGAACATGAAGCCGAACAGCGGCACCGAGGGATCCGCCCCGGGGAACTGGAACACATAGTTGAAGACCAGCGCCGAAAGCCCCAGCGCCGTCAGATATGACAGCACCGTGCTGGCGATCAGCACCAGCGGGGCCACGAGAGATCGCAGCAGAGCCACCAGGATCACGCCGATGACCAGCAGCACGATCGGGATGATCACCAGCAGGTCTCGCTGGGCGGTGTCGTTGGTGTCGAGCTTGGTCGCCGTCGTGCCCCCGACCAAGGCCTGGTCCGGCAGGTCCGCGAGGTCCTCGCGCAGCCCGCGGATCGTGTCCTCGGCGGCCAGCGAATCGCCGGCATCGCTGAGCGTGGCGGAGATCTGCACCGTCTCCTCCACGACGACGGCGTCCTGCGGCGACCGCGCCGGAGCGTTGTCCTCACCCACGAGATAGGCCTCGGCGACGCCGTCGGCATCGGAGACGATGTCCAGCGCCTGCGGCGCCTCGCCCTGCGGGGCGAAAACTGTGGCTGGGGCTCCGGTCCCGGCGTCGAAGTGCTTCTCCAGCAGCTCCTGGCCATTCTGGGTGTCCGTCTCGCCGAGGACGACTTCAGACTGGGCGATTCCGTTGGCCCGCAGGTCGGTCACCCCGACGGCGCCGGCCAGCAGCAGGACCGTCACCACGATCCAGATGACCCGCGGGCGGGCGCGAACACGGTCAGCGACGCTCTGCCACAGGCCCGAGGAAGCTCCCTTCGCAGGCGCTGAACCTTCGGGCAGAGCATGCGGAATGCGCGGCCAGAAGACCCAGCGGCCCGTCAGGGCCAGCATCGCCGGCAGGAATGTCAGCGTCGAGGCCATCGCGAAGGCGATCCCGGCCGCTGCGACCGGACCCAGGGCGCGATTGGAGTTCAAGTCTGAGAAGAGCAGGCACAGCAGGGCGATGGCGACAGTGCCTCCCGAGGCGAGCACGGCTGGCGCGGTGCGGCGCCACGCTACCGCCAGCGCCTCGATGTGCCCTTCCCGGTGCAGCAGCTCCTCCCGATAGCGCGCGACAAGCAACAGGGAGTAGTCGGTGGCGGCGCCGATGACCAGGATCGAGAGGATGCCCTGCACCTGCCCGTTCAGCTGGATCCATCCGCTGTCGGCCATGAAGTAGATGAGGGTGATCGCCGCGCACAGCGCCCCCACCGACGACAGCAGCACCAGGATCGGAAGCAGCACCGATCGGTAGACCACCACCAGGATGATGAACACCGCGATCACCGCGACCAGCAGCAGCAGCCCGTCGATGCCGGCGAAAGCCTCCGCCAGATCATTCGAGAACGCCGCAGGCCCGGTGACGTAGGCTGTCCACCCGGCGTCGTCCAGGCTTTCGGCGGTCAGCTCGCGCAGGTCGTCGAGGGCTCCTTCTTCAGCGGACCGTTCGTCCAGAAGGACCAGCACCTGGGCCGCTTCGCCGTCGTCAGCCGGCTGCGGTCCGACGGTCTGCTCGACGCCGTCGATGCCGGCGGCGTCGTCGGTGAAGCCCTCCAGCTCGGTGATCTCCTCGGACTCCAGCGACCCTGAATCAGGGGTGGCGATGACGGTGGCGGGGACCGCATCGCTGTCGCTGAACTTCTCCTGCCACTCCAGGGCCTGAGTGGACTCGGCCTCTGCAGGCAGGAACGTGGCTTGGTCATTGGAGGTGACCGAGGAGAGCACGGAGAACGTCTGCCCGCCCCATGCCGTCCAGCCGAGCCAGATGAGGACCAGCACGGCCGGGATGATGAGCCGCGTGGTGCGGGTTGCAGTACGCATCGTGGTATGACTTTCTGAGCTGGGCCGGTTCAGTTGGCGAGGGCGATATACACGTTGAGCGTCGTCGCATACACGACCCACGCGAGGTACGGGATGAGCAGCGCGCCGGCGAGGGCGCTGATGCGCCAGAACTGACGCATCGTCTCGGTCAGCGTCCCCACCAGCAGCAGGATCACGATGACGGCGGCCCACAGCGCAGCCGTCCCCCAGATGGGATAGCCGCCGAAGAACAGCGGCGACCAGATGCTGTTGAGGACCAGCTGCATGACGAAGACGATGAGTGCGGCCCGTCGTGACGAAGCGTCCACGCGCCGCCAGACGAGCCAGGCGGCGAAGCCCATGACGACGTAGAGCGTGCTCCACACCGGTCCGAAGACCTCATTCGGAGGAGTCCAGGGCGCTGTATCAGCGCTGGCGTACCACCCATCGACCTGGTCAGAGGTGGCTATGCTGCCGAGGAAGCCGACGCTGAGAGGAATGACGATCAGCAGTGCCAGCGCCAAGACCTGGCGCGGTGCCGACGGTCTGGCTGGCCTGAGATCGGCGTCTGCCGGCTCTGTCGTGCGTGTCGCGTTCATCAGGGTGTCCTCCGGTGATGTCTCGGTGACTCGTCAGTAGTGGGCCCATCGGTGCTGCGCTCATCCGTACTGCGCCCATCGGTGCTGGGATCGTCGCTGCGGGGCCCATCGGTGCTGCGTTCATCGCCGCGCTGCAGGGCCTCGGAGAGGCCCTCGAGGAACCCGGCGATAGTTCGCCGCTGCTCGGCCGGATACGACTGGACCAGTTCGCGCATCGTGCCCAGCTGGTCCCTGAACTGAGCGAAGAACTCGGCCCTGGCCTTGTCGGTCAGGGTGACGACGCGGGATCTGCCGTCTTGGGGGTGGTGCTCCCGCTGGATATGCCCCCGTGCTGTCAGGCGATGCAGCAGCGTCGTCGCCGAGGCCGTGGAGATGCCCAGGTGCTCTGCTATCTCCTGCGGTGTCACGGGCTCGTCGCGGCGCTCGCGGATGACCAGCATGCGTAGCGCCGCCAGATCCGAGGAATTCATGGCCATCCGGTGTCTGAGTTCCGAATGGGTGTGGTCGAGAGCATCACCGAGTTCCTGGATGGCAGCCAGAACGGCCATGACGTCGGTCTCAGGATGGTCTCGGGGTCCGTGGGGCACAGATCAATCGTACATTTAGCTAGATAATCTAGCTAATTATTGCCTTGAGCAGTTGGACCTACCGCGCATCACGCAACGGACCCCCTCGGCGTGCGCTGCCCGGATGGGCAGTACGACGCGGAGGGGGTCCGTCGTGTCGTGGCCCGGCCATTGCGCCGGACCAGGGCTCTCTCCCGACTCAGTCGTGGTGGGCGAAGCGAGCCGGGATGGTGTGGCTCCACGCCGCACGGAGGTCATCGAGTCCGAGCACGAAGGTTTCACCGTCGAATGGGCCGGAGACCTCGAGATCCCCGGATTCCGCATCGACGACGCCGAGCCGCAGCGCAGGGTATCCCCGCGCCGTCGTCATGTCCGTGAAGCGAATCTCCTCGGAGCGCGGAAGGGCGACGAGCGCGCGGCCCTGCGACTCGCTTCCCCACCTTCTTGCTGTATGCCCACCACGATGTGCAGCCAGCTGGCGACCGCTCCCTCTGGGAGAGCGAGCCTTTTGTCGCCACTCGCAAGGGCGATCGCCTCTACGGCCGTGGAGCTGCGGACG
>DXGD01000124.1 GCA_019114115.1 Candidatus Nesterenkonia stercoripullorum | reverse complement strand
GGTGCCCGGTTCCACGACGACGTCGCCGCGGACCACGTCGGAACCACGGGGCCGGATGAAGGTCCCGGGGGCAAGCTGCGCCTCCGCGGAGATCGTGATGCGGGAGCCGGACACCGCGTCCGGGCTCTCTTCCTCGAATCGGCCCCAGGACGTGCGTTCCACGGGGACGACGCAGTCGGCGCCCGCTGGCAGCGGAGCCCCCGTCATGATGCCGAGAGCTTCTCCCGGCTCCAGTGACCGCGGCGGGCTTCCCGCAGCGATGAGGCCGGCCACGGTGATGTCCGCACCGGGACGCACGTCCGATGCCCGCAGAGCGAAGCCGTCCATCTGAGAATTGTCGACGCCGGGCAGGTCCGCTGCCGCGCTCACCCGTGCAGCCGCGATCCGTCCTGCCGCAGCACCTGGTGCTACGGGGACGCGATCGTGGTCGAGAGTCCCGAGTGCCTGGGCGAGCACGCACCTTAGCCGCGCGACGTGGTCCTCGACGCTGGCCCGGGCGGCGGCGCTCACGACCAGCGGCCCAGAAGCTCCCGCGTGGTGTCCGCCAGTGCAGCCTGGAGCAGCGGGCCGAAGGTGACCCGGCGGACGCCGAGCGTGGTGAGCTCCTCGAGCCCGAGTCCCTCAGGGATCGCCCCGTTCACCGGGTGAGCCGTCACGTTCAGCGGGGTGCTGACGCCAGCCAGGATCGCGCGGAGCGTCGCGACATCGGGCAGCGCGACAGGGTAGAGCGAATCGGCTCCCGCCTCCTCCAGGAGGTTCAGCCGGGTCAGCGCTTCTTCCAGACGATCGCCGATATGCTCTTGGGTTTTGAACGCATCGGTGCGCCCGTTGATCACCACATGGACCCCGGATTCATCAGCGGCCTGGCGGATGGCCCCGATGTAATCTGCATGCTCCTGCGCCGAGCGCAGGCGGCCCTCGGAGTGGACGGTGTCTTCGATGTTGAGCCCGACTGCGCCTGACTCCAGCAGGCGGTGCACCAGCTCCTCGGCTGGCGTGTCATATCCCGACTCCAGGTCTGCAGAGACAGGGACCTCCACGGCCCGGACGATGCTGGCGACGCCGTCGAGAGCCTCCTGCAAGGACATGCTTTCGCCGTCCTGCTGACCGCGGGAATCCGCCAGGGGGTGGCTGCCGACGGTCAGGGCGGAGAAGCCTGCTTCTTCGGCGAGGCCAGCCGACCAGGCATCCCACACTGTCGGGAGAACCAGGGGCGTGGCCTGGGAGTGCAAACTGAGCAGTTTCTGGGCACGTTCATGAGGCTGAGACATAGTACCTATCCTGGCATGTGGACGGTGATGCCGGGAACACCTGGGCGCCGGTCGGCTGTCAAGCACACCGTACGTGTCTGATCAGATCTTAGACCGGGCTGTGAGCGGCAGATACGATGGATGAATGACACGCAGCGACGTCGCCCTGGGAATGCCGAGCTTCCCGCGCGCCGCCGACGAGTTCGCCGGCGCGGACCCGCAGCGGGGCCTGATGGACACGTTCGGGCGTAAAGCCACGGACCTGCGCATCTCTCTGATCGACAAATGCAATCTGCGCTGCACGTACTGCATGCCCGCCGACGGGCTGCCCTGGCTGAGCAAGGATCAGCTCCTCAGCGCTGAGGAGATCCGCCGGCTGGTGCGCATCGGCGTCGATCGCCTGGGAGTCCGGGAGCTGCGTCTCACCGGCGGGGAGCCGCTGGTGCGCGCCGATCTCGCCGAGATCGTGCGCTCGATCCGCGAGGACCACCCCGACTTGCCCATTGCCATGACGACGAATGCGATCGGCCTGGATCGACGCGTCGACGAGCTTGTTGACGCCGGGCTGAGCCGGATCAATGTGTCCCTGGATTCCGTGCACCGCGAGACCTTCGCCAAGCTCACCCGACGCGACTCGCTGGACCAGGTGCTCCGCGGGATTTCGGCGGCGGCGGAGGCCGGGCTGACACCGCTGAAGATCAACGCGGTGCTGATGCGCGCAGTGAACGACCATGAGGCTCCGCAGCTGCTGGCCTGGGCGTTGGAGAACGGGTTCGAGCTGCGCTTCATCGAGCATATGCCCCTTGACGGCGACCAGCAGTGGAACCGTGAGGAGACAGTGACCGCTGCTGAGACCCGCGCGCTGCTCTCCCAACAGTTCGTCTTGAGCCCCCATCAGCAGGAGCGCGACGGCGCCCCGGCCGAGCGCTTCGACGTGTACGCCCGTCGTGACGACCAGGTGCCGGATGAGCATCTGGGCACGGTGGGCATTATCGCCTCGGTGACTGAGCCCTTCTGCGCGGATTGCCGCCGGACTCGCATCACCGCGGAGGGACGAGTCATGAGCTGCCTCTTCTCACGGGAGGAATTCGACCTGAGCGCTGCGCTGCGCCAGCCAGGGAGCACAGACGAGCTTGTGGCGCAGCACTGGGCAGAGGCCATGTGGGTCAAGCCCGCCGCCCACGGGACGGACCGGCCCGGATTCGACTTGGACTCCTTCCACCGCCCAGACCGTTCCATGTCAGCGATCGGAGGGTGACCTTTGGCCCCAGCGCATGATCCGAGAATCGCCACGACGACCGCCCCGAGGATCACGGTGCGGTTCTTCGCCGGTGCCGCCGAGGCCGCGGGCACCGAGGAGTTGGCCGTCCGGGCCGTGGCCATCCAGCCGGTGGGCGCTTCCGCAGGGCAGAAGCAGGGCGAGCCGCTGGAGGAACTGCTGCTGCGACTGCCGGACGCGCTCAGCTCATCAGGGCTCACCCCTGACGACACTGGGCTGGCCCGGGTGTGCCGCGCTTGTTCGTTTCTGATCAACGGCCAGCGCGTCCGCCGGGACGACGCCGTCGTGCTTCCCGGCGATCAGCTCGATGTGCTTCCTCCGTTCGCCGGAGGGTGAGCACATCGAGGTAGGTGGCAGGCGCGCGGGTTCACGGCCCGACGACGGTGATCGCCCGCGGTGAGGTGGCGAGCCGTTGCGCCACGCGTCGCACGTCCTCAGCCGTGACAGAGCGGATCTGCTCCAGAGTGTCCGAGATGTCGCTGAACTCGCCGCGCACCAGCTCCGAGCGGCCCAGCCTGGACATCCGCGCAGCCGTGTCCTCCATGCCGAGTACCGTGGCTCCCCTGAGCTGGCCCTGAGCCCGGTCAAGCTCTTCGGTGGTGACCGGTTCCGCGGCGATGCGGTCCAGTTCCAAGCCCATCACCTCGGTGACTCTGTCCACTTTGGAGGGCAGGCAGCCGGCGTAGAGGCCGAAATACCCTGCGTCCGCGTGAGCAGAGGAGAAGGAATACGTGGAATAGGCGAGCCCGCGCCGCTCACGCACTA
>DXGD01000123.1 GCA_019114115.1 Candidatus Nesterenkonia stercoripullorum | reverse complement strand
CGCGTGGGCAGAGTCCATGCCCACCCACACCTCGCTCAGCACCTGCTTGAATCCGTGGATTCGGCGTCCCATGCGCACCTCCTAGACTTATTGAACACACGATGAGGATGCACTATACAGATCAGTATCCTCTGAACCTTCTCCACACTAGGTATACAGATCTGTAGCGTCAAGGAGAGTACGCGTGACAATCGACACCACAGCGGTGGAAAATCTGACGCCCGGAGCGCAGCGACTCCTGGCCGTGGCCTCCGACCTGTTCTACGAACATGGGATTCACGCGGTAGGGGTCGATACCATCGCCTCCGAGGCAGGCATCACTAAGCCGGTGCTCTACAAGAATTTCGGCTCGAAAGACGGGCTGGTCGTTGCATATCTGACCCAACGGCACCGCACCTGGTGGCCAACCGTAGAAGAGGCCCTGAGCCAGGCCGAGGCGCCTCGCGCGCTGGCTTTCTTCGACATCTACATGCGAGATGCCCAGACCATCACCAGGGGGTGCGCGTACCTCAATGCCGCGGCAGAGCTCAGCGAGGACCACCCAGCGTATCCGGTGATCCGGTACCACAAGCACGCCGTCTGTCAGAGGATACGGGAACTCATCGAGGCAGACTCACCCACTACTGAGAGCCCGAAACGCGTCGCAGACCACCTCTTCCTCCTCCTCGAAGGGGCCTTCGCACACCACCACGTGTACGGCAGACCCCTCTTGGCGGAGGCTCGCGAAATGGCTGAGCAAGTACTCGGCGGCGCTCACTCCGCGTGATCATCGCCGATCTGCCTGAGCGGCGTTACAGGGTCGGAAGCATGCCGCCATCGGCCCGCACCGTGGTGCCTGTGATGAACGCTGCGTGGGTACTAGCCAGGTAGGCCACCAACGCTCCGAATTCTTCGGGCTTCCCATACCGGCCAGCCGGGATCTCAGCCAGAGCCTCACGGTGCACCTCCTCCACAGGCACGCCGCGCTTCTCAGCAAGGTCCTCATAGATGGCGCTCACCCTGTCGGTCGCGAACTCCCCCGGCAGGACTGCATTGACGCAGACGCCATCGCTTGCGACTTCGCTAGCCAGCGTCTTCAAATAACCCAGCAGGGCTGGGCGCCCGAGGTTCGACAGTGCGAGACCAGCGATCGGCGCCTGCACTGCCGAGGACGAGACGGCGATGATCCGCCCCCAACCGCGCGCCCGCATGCCTGGCACGACGCGACTTACCAATTCCACCTGAGGGCCGACCAGACGTTCTGCTGCGGCGTGAGCATCGTCTCCGGTGAGATCCGCTGCGGGCCCAGGACCCGGGCCAGGGCCGTTGAGCACTACGATATCGAGTCCTCCCAAGGCTTCCTGCGCTGCACTGCACGCAGCCCGAGCGCCATCGATGGAGGTCATATCGCCCGGGGCGGCTATCGCACCGGGGACACCCTGGGCGACCTCCTCCACGCGAGCCGCGTCGCTTCCATTGATCGCCACTGCAACGCCTTCCGCCGCCAGGGCTTCTGCGGTGGCCCTCCCCAGCCCTTTCGTGGAGGCACAGACGAGAGCAGTACGACCTTCGAGGCCTAAGTCCATGGTGACGAGGTCCCTTCTTCTACAATGGGTGGTGATTGTCAGCGCCAGGTCAAGGGTGCAGGATGAGCTTGCCGACATGCTCCCTACGCTCCAAGGCCTCTTGCGCGTGAGCTGCGTCGGAGAGGTCGAACATCTCTGCCACAACGGGGTGCACTTCTGCCGAGCGTGCCAGGCCCGCCAGCGCCCTGAAATGCGCGGGTGTGTGCATGGAAGACCCGATGATCTGCCTGTTATGGAGATACAGTCTTCGCACGTCCACCTCAAGGCGGTAGTGGTCGAGTGCCCCCGCGACGATCCAGCGGCCACCTTCGCGCAAGAGCGAGATGCCCTGGTTCAACAGGTCCCCGGCGACGACGTCGAGGGCTGCATCGATCCCACCCGGCGCCGCCGCCCGCACCTGGTCCTCGATGCTCTGGGCGCGGTCGATCATGGCGTGCGCACCGGCCGCCTCGACTGGCCCGAGCTTCGACCCGCTTGAGATCGCCAGTACACGGGCCCCGCGAGCACGTGCGATCTGCACCAGCGCCAGTCCGACTCCGCCAGAGGCCCCTGAGACCAGGACGGTCTCCCCTGAGGACACCCGACCTCGCTCGATCATCCCCAGAGCAGTGCCGTAGGCAGTGGGCAAGCAAGCCAGCTGGTCGTCAGTCAGCTCGGAGGCGACGACGTCGTACACGTGATCCGCCGGTGCGATCACATACTGCGCATACCCTCCGTCACGCTCGCTTCCGAGCAGACCCACGGGGTGAGCGTCGTCGTCGGCTGTCTCGTAGATCGCCGGGTCGATGAGCACTCGCCGCCGAACCAGGTCCGCAGCGACGTCGCTGCCCACGCTCTCCACATAGCCGCAGATGTCTGCGCCCTGGATGCGCGGGAAGTCGATCGGGCCGCGCCACCCGGCCAGGGCCTGCGAATCCCCCGGGAGCCCATATGCACCTTGGCGAGTCCATACGTCAGTATTGTTGAGCGCCACCGAGGCCACTCGGACCAGCACCTCACCGGCATGGGGCCGCGGAATGGGCACCTGCGCGTGCTCCAAGACCTCCGTTCCACCATGACCCGTGAGCCGGACCGCACGCATCACACCCGCGGCTTCAACCATCGTGCCCTCATTTCCTCACTCTGACGCTAGGCCTACACTTTACCGCCCTGTATACCAGCCGGGCTAGGGGCATGAGAGTCAGGTTTCGCACGGTGGAGGAGCGAGCGCACTGCAGCCCGGAAAGGCCGGGGCAGCGCAACCATCGCCGCATGAGGTGCGACGGAGAACGGCCTAGCTCTTGCGGTTGTAGATGAACATGGAGAGCGGGCCGAAAATGGCGATCAGCACAGCGCAGTAGAGCAGCACTGCCAGAACCCCGCCCAGGTCGAAGGTCCCCGACATCAGGTCGCGCACGCTCGTCACCACGACGGACACGGGGTTCACGTCGACGACGGCCTGAAGGCCGCGAGGCATCGTCGTCGGGTCCACGAAGATGTTGGAGGCGAAGGTCAGCGGCATCAGCAGGAACATCGACACGCCCATCGCGGCCTGCTCGGATCGCACCGAGAGGGAGACGACCGTCCAGATCCAGGAGACGCTGAAGCTGAAGATCAGCAGCAGCGCGAAGGCGGCCAGTACGCCGATGATCCCGCCGTCGGGGCGGAAGCCCATCACGAAGCCCACGCACAGGATGATGACGCCGGCCAGCGAATACCGCACCTGGTCCCCCAGCAGCGCGCCGACAAGCTGCGCCGGACGCCAGGTCGGCAAGGAGCGGAAGCGGTCGAAGACGCCCTTGGAGATGTCCTTGTTCAACGTCAGGCCGGTGTACATCGTGATCATGAGCAGGGTCTGCACGAAGACGCCGGGGATCAGCCATTGGACATATCCGTCGACGGAGCCGGCGATCGCCCCGCCGAAGATGTAGGTGAACATGACCGTCATCATGATCGGGAAGATCGTGACGTCGAAGAGCTGCTCAGGGACGTGCTTGATCTTCAGCAGGGCACGCCAGCCGTAGGTCCAGGAGGCACTCAGCGCTCCCGCGCGGGTCGGCCGGTCCCCGGCGGGGACCAGCACGTTCATGATCTTGTCCGATTCCCGAACGGAGGCGGGCGCAGACGCGGTGTCGGTGAGGGTCATGATGTTCCTGCTTTCACGGCGTCGCGTTCAGGGTGAGATCCTGTGCCCCGCCGGCGTTTCGTCTTCGTGCCGCCCTGCTTGTCCGGCCCTGCACCAGATTCAGAGCTCACCTCGGTGTGGTCTTCGGCGTGCTTGCCGGTGATCGCGAGGAAGACCTCGTCGAGGCTCGGCTGCCCGACGGCGAAGGTCTCCAGGGCGATCCCGGCCTCTTCGAGTGCGGTCAGCGCCCCGGACGTCCGCGACTCCCCGCCGAGCCGGGCTGAGAGCGCGGCGGCGTCGGACTCCCTGAACACCTCTGCGGCGAGGTTGCGGGTGAGGATCTCCGCGGCCTGCTCGCGCTGGGCGGGGTCTGCGACCCGCACCTTCAGAGCCCCGGAACCCACCTGCGCCTTCAGCTGGCCGGGTGTTCCCTCGGCGATGACTCTGCCGGTGTCGATGACCGCCAGCCGTTCCGCCAGCTGGTCAGCCTCCTCCAGGTACTGCGTGGTCAGCAGGATCGTGGTGCCTCCGGCGACAAGCGTCCGGATGATGTCCCAGACCTGGTTGCGGCTGCGCGGGTCGATACCGGTCGTGGGCTCGTCGAGGAACATGAGCTCGGGTGTCACGATCAGCGACCCGGCGATGTCGAGGCGCCGTCGCATACCGCCGGAGTACTTCTTCACCTGCCGGCCCGCGGCGTCGCTCAGCCCGAAGGCTTCGAGCAGGTCGTGGCCTCGTGACCGGGCCGCGCGTGCGGAATACCCGAACAGGCGCCCGAGCAGCACGAGGTTCTCGATGCCGGTGAGATCTTCGTCCAAGGACGCGAACTGCCCCGTCAGCGCGATCTTCTCGCGGATCGTCTTCGGCTCGGCGAACACATCGTGGCCCAGCACCCTGGCTTCGCCCGCGTCGGGCCGCAGCAACGTGGCCAGCATGCGGATGACCGTGGTCTTGCCGGCACCGTTGGGTCCCAGGACACCGTAGATGCCGCCGCGCCGGATCGAGAGGTCCACCCCGTCCACGGCGGTGTTGCCGCCGAAACTCTTGACCAGGCCATGGGTCTCGATGGCGGGATCTGAGGCGGGCAGGGTCATACTGGTCCTTTCGACGTCGTCATCGCATACTTTACCGGTGCTCTGACCCGCGCAGTAGGGTTGAGGCCCGAGGCGCGTCAGTCGCCCAGGCGCTGCCACAGGTAGCGATAGAGGAGCGCGTTCATGGTGGCCTGCTGTTCGGGATTCGCTGCGCCGCCGTGGCCGCCCTCAGTGTTCTCCCAGTACTGGACCTCGGCGCCGAGCTCTTCCAGTGCCGCCGTCATCTTCCGCGCGTGACCAGGGTGGACCCTGTCGTCCCGAGTGGAGGTCGTCAGCAGCACCGGCGGGTACTGCTGGTCACCACGCAGCAGATGGTACGGCGAGAAGGTGCGGATGAAATCCCAGTCATCGGTGGCGGGGTCGCCGTACTCGGCGCGCCAGGACGCACCCGCCAGGAGCTCGGCGAACCTCTTCATGTCCAGCAGCGGCACCTGGATCACGACGGCGCCGAAGAGCTCCGGATACTGGGTGAGCATGTTTCCGGTCAGCAGCCCGCCGTTCGAGCCGCCGCGGCAAGCCAGCCGGCTCACTGTGGTGACTCCCGTGGCCACGAGGTCCCGGGCCACTGCCGCGAAGTCCTCATAGGCCCGGTGGCGGTTCTCCTTGAGCGCAGCACGGTGCCACGAGGGACCGAACTCCCCGCCCCCGCGGATATTCGCGATAGCCAGCACTCCCCCGGGTTCGAGCCAGGCCTTCCCGACGGCACCGAGGTAGCCCGGGGTCATGGAGATCTCGAACCCGCCGTATCCGTAGAGGACTGTTGGAGCGGGCTGGTCCAGGGCTGAGCCGTCGTCGTGCCCCGCGTCCCCCGCTGCGGCTGAACCGGCGACCTTGCCGATGAGGAAGTACGGGATGCTGGTGCCGTCCGCGCTGGTGGCGAAGCGCTGCGTCACGCTCATACCGGTGGCGTCGAAGCGCTCCGGGGCACGCTTGAGCAGCGTCATGTCCTCAGTACCGGGTTCTTCACCAGAGACGGCTCCGCGGTGGCTGGACGTCCCGGCCGCACTCTCGGCTGCTCGCATGGGCTCCAGATCGACCAGGTACAGCGAGGCTGGGGTGAGGAAGCCGTTCGCAGTGACCCAGAGCTCCTCTGAATCCCGGCTGTCGACGGCGGAGATCGACAGCGTCCCGCCCACATCGGTCAGGACCGGCCGGGACACCCAGCCCCGCGAGCCCCGCCAATGCGCTTCTGCACGGTCGACGACAGTGTCCATGATGGTCAGCACGATGGTGTCCCGGGTGACCGTGACATCTCGCAGCGACATCGACTCGGTCGGGGCGAACAGCACCCTCAGCTCGGCGGTGCCGGCGAGGAAATCCTTGATCTCCGCCACGGCCAGGCTCCCGCCGGGCAGCGCGGTACCGGCGATGGTGACGTCCCCGCGCGGGGAGAACATCACGAGGTCGCGGTGCAGGGAGACCCGGACATCGGTGGGGACCTCGATGCGCCGGAGCTGGTGGACCCCGTCGTCGTCGGTTTCGATCAGGTAGGTCTCGGAATCGTAGAACCCGAGCGCCCGCACGCCGACGTGTCGTTCATGCCCTGGAGTGTCGTCGTAGCCGGCTCCGACCGTGAGCTCGTCCTGCGCTACGGAGAGCACCGGCTCGGCTGATTCCAGCGCCTCGCCGCGGCGCCACAGCTGAGCGACCCGGGGGTAGCCGGAGGTCGTGACGGCGTCGTCGCCGGCATCGTGGGTGAGATAGACCGAGTCCTCATCGATCCAGCTCAGCGAGCCTTTGCCTTGGGGCTTGAAGAATCCCCCTTCCGCTGGCTCCACGAAGGAGCGAGTGAGCAGGTCGAACTCGCGGGTCACATCAGCGTCGGAACCGCCAGGAGACAGCGAGATCAGAGCCCAGCGATAAGGGTCCCCCGGGGCAGGGCGAAGAACCTGGGCACCATGCCAGACCCAAGTGGTCCCCTCCTGGACCGAGAGCTGGTCGAGGTCGAGCAGGATCTCCCAGTCAGGCGACTCGGACCGGTAGGAGTCCAGCGTCGTTCGTCGCCAGATCCCCTGGGGATGTTCCGCGTCGGTCCAGAAGTTGTAGAGGTGCTCACCTCGCCGCACCACCATAGGGATGCGGTCGCTGGCCTCGAAGATGCCGCGCAGTTCGCTGTGCAGCGCGTCATACCTGTCATCCCGCAGCTGGGACTCAGCACGGCGGTTGCGCTCCTTTACCCAGGCGAGGGCTTCTTCGCCGGCTACGTCCTCCAACCAGAGGTAGGGGTCGGCAACAGTATCGGTGAGTCCGGCGGCGGCGGGAAAAGTCATGCTGGCCATCCTATGCCTCAGCCTGTGTTCTGCAGCCCGGCAGCGACCCCCTTGAGCGTGATCAGCAGAAGATTACGGGAATCCTTGAGCTGAGCTTCATCGGATTCCGCCCCGCGCAGGCCCCGAAGAGCGCGCAGCTGCAGCAGCGAGAGGGCATCCACGTACGGGTTCCGCAGCTCCACGGCCCGACCCAGCACCGTGTGATCCTGCAGGAGGCTCTTCTGCTCCGTGATCCTCAAGACCCAGCTGGTGGTCAGGTCCAGTTCCTCCATGACCAGGTCGGCGAGGTCCTGACGCTGACCTAGCTCCAGATACCGCTGGGCGATCCGGCGGTCTGTCTTGGCCAGGGACATCTCGATATTGTCGATGAGCGCCCGGAACAGCGGCCATCCCTCGTAGGCCTCCTGCAGGGCCGTGACATCGCCGATGGCCTCCAGTGCCGTCCCGAGGCCGAACCACCCGGTCAGGTTGATCCGCGCCTGAGCCCAGGCGAAGTTCCACGGGATGGCCCGCAGATCGTCGAGGGACTCCACGGAGAGTCCGCGTTTGGCGGGCCTGGACCCGATGGCGAGCATGCCTACGGCGTCCTGAGGCGTGACTTCGGCGAACCATGGTGCGAAGCCCTCAGCGCCGATGAGCTCGTCGAAGCGGGCCCGGGAGACGTCGTCGAGCTGGCGGGCCAGTTCGGTGAAACGACGGGCGGCGTCAGCATTGCGCTGCTCCGTCGAGGGTGCCGAGGCCATCAGGGTGGCAGCGGCGACCTGCTCGATATGGCGCATCGCGATATCCGGGTTGCCATACCGGGCTGAGATGACTTCCCCCTGCTCGGTGACCTTGAACCGCAGGTCCACCGAATGCGGTGGCTGCGCGAGGATCGCCCGGTTGGCCGGGCCTCCCCCGCGCCCGAGCGCCCCGCCGCGACCGTGGAACTGGGTCAGCACGATGCCGTGAGAACGCGCCCACTCGGCGATCTTCTCCTGCGCCCGGTACAGCTCGAGTGTCGCGGCCACCGGCCCGACGTCCTTCGCCGAGTCCGAATAGCCGAGCATGACCTCCATGCGCCGTCCGGTCTGCTCCAGCCGCTTCTGCACGGCCGGGAAGCTCAGCGACTCCTCCAGGATCTGCGGAGCGTTGCGAAGGTCCGCGTAGGTCTCGAACAGCGGGATCACGTCGAGCACCGGGGCCTCTTCTGCGTCCCCCAGGGCCTTCTCCGCCAGCGCGTAGACGTCGGCGAGGTTCTGCGCCGACTGCGTGAAGGAGACGATATAGCGACGGCAGGCATCGACGCCGGAACGACTCTGTATCGCAGCGATTGCCCGGAACGTGTCCAGCACTTCCTCACCAGGGACAGCCGGCGCCTCGACGTCCGGGTCCTCCAGCCACGCCAGCGTCTGCGAGTGGACTTTGGAATGCTGCCGGACTTCGAGCTCCGCGAGGTGGAAGCCGAAGGTCTCCACCTGCCAGATCAGATCCTGCAGGGCCCCATAGGCCGCACGTGGTGCCCCTCCGGCGGCGAGCGAGCCCTGGACGGTGCGCAGATCCTGCAGCACCTGCTCGGGTCCGGCGTAGGCGATATCAGCGTGCCGGTTCCTGGTGGCCTCCAGTCGGATCGAGGCCGCCAGCAGCACCCGTCGATGCGGCTCCCCGGGGGAATGCTCACTGGCTTCCTCCGCGAGGACCTCGGAGAGCTGACGCTGCTTCGACCACAAGTGCTCCAGCTCCCGGCTGGGAGGGGTATAGCGGTCATCGAGGGTCATGGTCAGGGCGACATCGCGGGTGCGTCGCTGCAGATCGTCCAGGATGCGGTCCGTGGCCTGCTCAGCGGCCTTACGCGTCGCCGAGGCGGTCACGTTGGGGTTGCCGTCGCGGTCACCGGCAATCCAGGTGCCCAGGCGGATGAACGCCGGTGCTTTGGGCGGGACCGAGCCTCGGTCCCGGTTCTGGAGCCAGTCGTCCATGCGCCGGTACGCACGGGTGAAGACCGAGGAGAAGGACGAGTCGAAGACCCCCAGGGCCGTGCGCACCTCGTCCAGCGGAGAAGGATTCGCCACCCGAAGCTGAGCGGTCCTCCACATCGTGTCGATCTCCCCCAGCAGCTCACGGGTGTTTTCGGCCCGCGCCGTGAGACCCAGGCGCGGGTCATCGCGCCGGTCCAGCAGATCGCCGATCCTGCGCACCGCTGAGGAGATGGCGTTCCGCCGCGCCTCAGTGGGGTGGGCGGTCAGGACAGGGTGGAAGCGCAGCTCGGTGAGCCGGGCCTCGGCCTCTTCCTGGCCGATTTCCCCGGCAAGGTGCTCAAGGGCGGCAGCCACAGAGTCGGAGGGTTTCTGCTGGCTCAGCGGGGCTTCCCCGTCACGGATGCGCAGTGTGCGCACCCGGTGCTGCTCCTCGGCCAGATTGGCCAGCAGGAAGTAGCAGGTGAAGGCACGCGCCACTTCCTTCGCTCGTTCGGCAGGGAAGGTCTCCACCAGATCTTCCGCCTGGCGCAGCTGGTCGCCGCCGGGGTCGCCGTGGGCGGCGATCGTCAGCTCACGCAGCGCCTCGACATCCTGGAGCAGGCCCTCGGAGCCGTATTCGGTGAGCACCTGCCCCAGCAGGTCTCCCAGCAGGCCGACGTCGTGCCTCATGGCCTCGGGCACTTCGTGCGTGGCCGCTTCGCGCGCGTGGTCCGCACGCTCAGCCGGGGGAACCTCAGATCGTGCGGCGCCCTGCGACGGGGACTGCTGAGACATGTTCGTTTCTCCTCATGGGGTGCTCTGCGATACGAAGGACCGGCGAGACCCCATCGTCACGCGGATGATGGCTGGCCCGCTCCAGGATTCGCCCGCGTCTCGGGACGCGAACGGGACTCGGCTGCGGCCTGCCGTCCAGATCACAGTACCAAGCTCACCGGAGCATCTGCTGGCCGGCCGCCATTCAGTCCTCGGACCGCAACGCCCGACGACGCCGCTCCAGCTCCATCAGCTCACGGTTGAGCTCCCGGTACTCGTCCGGTGAATCGGCGGGGTTCATGCGCTGCAGCCTGCCCATCAGATTCGCCTTCTGGTGGGTGATCTTCAGCTCCACGAGGCGATTCACGATGGACTGGCAGTACTTCTCCACATGCTCCTCGGTCTTGGCCGGCAGCGAGGTGACCGCCAGCTCGGAGACGAAGGGCCTGATCGGCTCGGTGACTTCATCACGCACTGCCTGGACCCAGTTCCGCGGATCCGTGGCAGAGGCAGCCGCGATCCGTATCCCATCATGAATGGCCTGATGGACCGGCGCCGCGAAGCGCACGGTGAAGATCTGTTCCCACTGCTCGGCGGTCAGCCGCGTGGGATGCTGCAGGATCACCTCCAGCGCCTGGCGTTCCAGATAGACCGCAGGATCCTGCAGCTGCCGCTGCAGCTGCTGACGCTGTGCGGCGAACTGCTGCTCCTGCGCGCCCTCTGCCACGCTCGGGGCCGCTCCCCCGGCCGGCGACGCCGCGTGGCCGGACGCGGCGTCATACCGGCCCCCGCTGGTCCCCCTGTCGGCACCCCCGGCCTGATGAGGGTCCCGCTGCTCCTGCCGATTCGAACGACCCTGGGCGCGCGCGGAGGAGCTCCCCGGCCCGGCGGCTCGCACCGCAGCGACGACGTCGTCCATTTCAGCGCCCAGCCAGCCGGCCAGCTCACGGGTGTAGGCAGGCCGCAGGGCCGGGTCCTTGATGCCGGCGACGATGGGAGCCGTCGCGCGCAGCGCGCTGACCCGCCCTTCGATCGTGTTCAGGTCGTATTCCTTCAGCCGGGCCCGGATCGTGAACTCGAAGAGCGGCGTCTTCGTGCGGATGAGCTCCTGCAGTGCGGCATCGCCACGGTGCTGCCGCACGTCGCAGGGGTCCATGCCTTCAGGCCCCACTGAGATGAAGGTCCGGGCCAGGAACATGTGGTCTTCTTTGAACGCCTTGAGCGCGGCCTGCTGACCGGCTTCGTCGCCGTCGAAGGTGAAGATGACCTCTCCGCCGCCGCCATCGTCGGAGAGCAGCCGGCGGGCGACCTTGATATGCCCTTCGCCGAAGGCCGTGCCGCAGGTGGCCACAGCGGTCTGCACGCCTGCCACATGGCAGGCCATCACATCGGTATACCCCTCGACGACGACGAGCTGACGCTGCTTGGCGATATGCCGCTTGGCATGTTCGATGCCGTAGAGCACCTGGGATTTCTTATAGATGGCCGTCTCCGGCGAGTTCAGATATTTGGGGCCCTTGTCATCCTCATAGAGCCGGCGCCCGCCGAAGCCTACCGTGTTGCCGGTGATGTCCCGGATGGGCCACATCAAGCGACCGCGGAAGCGGTCGTAGAGGCCGCGGGCCCCCTCGGTGAACAGCCCGGTCAGCTTGAGCTCGTCATCACGGAAGCCCTGGCCGCGCAGGTGGCCGAGCAGGCCGTCCCAGCCTTTGGGGGCGTAGCCGACGGCGAAGTGCTCGGCATGTTCGCGGGTGAAGCCACGCTCCTCCAGGAAGGCACGTCCCGTCTGCGCCTCTGGGCTGAGCAAGGCACGCTGGAAGAGCTCGTCGGCGATCTTATGGGCATCCAGCAGCCGCTGACGTCTGCCGATCTCGTGCTTGTCAGGGCCGGTACCGCCGTCCTCATACCTCAGCTCGATGCCGAGCTTGCCGGCCAGGCGCTCCACGGTCTCCTGGAAGGATGTGTGCTCCATCGCCATCAGGAACGCGATGACGTCACCCGACTCCCCGCAGCCGAAACAGTGGTAGGTCCCGACCTGAGGACGGATGTGGAAACTCGGCGTGCGTTCATCGTGGAACGGGCACAGCCCCTTATAGGAACCGATGCCGGCGCCTTTGAGCGTGACGTACTGTTCGACCACTTCGCGCAGGTCGGCGCGCTCGCGGACGGCATCGATATCCTCGCGCTTGATCAAACCGGCCATAGGGACAATCTACCGGTCCGCGCGGACACCCTCCGCCGCCGGCTCAGGAGAAGAGCCTGTTGACGACCGGCTTGCCGTTGACGAGTGTGGCGTACCACTCCAGGCAGGCGCCATCGGTCATCGAAGCGATCTGATCGATGACGGCTCGATGGCGGCCGGCCTCGTCGGTGGCGGCGCGGAAATCCCCCTGGAACTGGGGATCCAGGAACCTGTCCCCGGTCTCGCTCAGCAACGCGTGGAGGCCTTCCAGCACCTCTCGCTGCCGGGCGTAGACCGGCATCTGCTCCCGGGACGCCATGATGTAATTCGCCGCAATACCCTTCATGAGCGAGACCTCGACGAAAGTGCCATGAGGAACCACCAAGTCTGCCTCATGCCTGACGAGCGGGCGATTCCCGTGAGCTTCCCGGGTAGCAGTGTAGATCGCATGGCAGAAGCGTCCGATGAGCTGGCTCGTCATGTTCTTCAATGCAGCCAGAGCCTGCCGGGAGCCGTCCGATTCCCGCACCCAGTATCCGCCGGCCGAGAGGTCGTCCAAGGCGGCCTCGATCTCGTCTGCCGGAGTATCCGGGAGGTACCACTCCTGGGCGGTCTGGATCACCCGGGCACGCTGTACGGCGTCGTCGAGGAATCGCAGCTGGAAGCGGCCGTTGACGATGCCGTCCTCGACGTCGTGCACGGAATAGGCGATGTCATCGGCGGCGTCCATGACCTGCGCCTCCATGGACTTGCGACGGCCAGCGGTGCCCTGCCGGATCCAGGAGAACGCCTCCAGGTCCTCGGCGTAGTACCCGAACTTGGTGCTGCGGTCACCACCGGACTTCAGCGGCGCCTCCTCCGCGCTCCACGGGTATTTGACGGCCGCATCCAGCGACGCCCTGGTCAGGTTCAGACCGGCAGACCGGCCGTCGGGGTGGAAGCGCTTGGTCTCCAGCCGGGTCAGGATCCGCAGCGTCTGCGCATTGCCTTCGAAGCCACCGCAGTCGGCGGCCAGCCGGTGCAGCACGGCTTCCCCGTTGTGGCCAAAGGGCGGGTGGCCCAGGTCGTGGGAGAGGCATGCGGCGTCGACGATGTCCGGATCGCAGCCGAGCAGCCTGCCGAGCTCTCGCCCCACCTGGGCGACTTCGAGTGAATGCGTCAGCCGGGTGCGCGAGAAGTCGTCCATGTCCGGGGAGACCACCTGCGTCTTGGCTCCCAGCCTGCGCAGCGAGGAGGAGTGAAGCAGCCGCGCGCGGTCACGCTCGAAGGTGGAGCGGTACACGGACTTCCCATGCTCGGGCACCCAGCGCTGCGCATCGGCATCGGTATATCCCGCGCGCAGGGCGGCGTAGTCCCCTTCGACGCGTTCTGCACTGAGCTGGCTCATAGTCTCACCCTATAGCCATCGGGCCGCAGGCTGCTGGGCGGCTGGTCAGCGGGTGGACATCAGCCGCCGCCGATGGAGCGCCGCCAGGGATCAGCCGCCGGAGATATCAACTTCAGCGGCCTGGATCATGGCGCGCTGGTCCTCGTTGAGCTCCTGCGACTCCAGCCAATCCTGCGGCAGGTGCACCTTCTTGGGCGAACCCGCCCGACCCCTGGGCCCTTCCGCATCAGCTCCGGGATAGCCGATGCTCTGGTCGAGCTGTCCCAGCAGCTCCTCCAGCATCTGCATCGAGTCCACGGTGACCAGCTTCGTGCGCAGCTGCGATCCCACCGGGTACCCCTTGAAGTACCAGGCGACGTGCTTGCGGATGTCCTGCATGGCTTTGCGCTCGTCGCCGTCGAAATACGGGATGAGAAGCTTGGCGTGACGGAGCAGCGTCGCGGTGACCATCGGCAGATCGGGCCGGTGGCGCTCGTGCCGGCCGTCGAACGCCGCCTGCAGGTCGCCGAAGAGCCACGGCCTGCCCTGGCACCCCCGGCCGACGACGACGCCGTCGACGCCGGTACGGCGCACCATCTCCAGCGCATCCTCCGCCGACCAGATGTCCCCGTTGCCGAGCACCGGGATGTCGGTGATCACCTCGCGCAGCCGCGCGATCGCGTCCCAGTCGGCAGTGCCCGAATAGTGCTGTCGGGCAGTCCGCCCATGGAGCGCGACAGCGGCGACGCCGGAATCCCGGGCCGCTCGGGCCGCTTCGGCATACGTCAGGTGATCCTCGTCGATGCCTTTGCGCATCTTCACGGTCACCGGAATGCCGGCCTTCGAGGCTTCCCGCACGGCGGTGGAGACGATCGAGGTGAACAGGTCGATCTTCCACGGCAACGCCGAGCCGCCGCCCTTCCGGGTGACTTTGGGCACCGGGCAGCCGAAGTTCAGGTCGATATGATCGGCACGGTCCTCATCCACGAGCATCCGCACGGCGTGGCCGGTGGTGACCGGATCCACAGAGTAGAGCTGCATGGATCGAGGCCGCTCATCCGGCTCGTGTCGGATGATCCGCAGGGATTCCGGTCGTCGTTCCACCAGGGCCCGCGCGGTGACCATTTCGTTGACGTACAGCCCGCCTCCGTGCTCACGGCACAGGCGGCGAAAGGCCGTGTTGGTGATGCCGGCCATCGGCGCCAGAACCACCGGCGTCCGCACGGTGATCGGGCCCAGCCGCAGCGGCGGCAGCACAGCTGAGGTCTGCGGGCCTGAGCTGTGCTGTCCTGATCCCCGGGAGCCCGAGCCCTCAGGGACCGAATCCTGCGCCGCCGCAGAGGTCTCAGCAGCGGCGGTGCTCACTGCGATTCCTGGTCCCGGACGTAGATGAGGGCCTCGAAATCGGCCTCGGCGTCCTGGTTCTCCACGAGCTGATCGGTCACGCGCTTCAGCGGCCCCATGGAGTTGTCGACCTCCACCCGCACCGGGTAGCGCGCCGAGAGCAGGGCCAGCAGAGCCAGCGACGCCGCTTCGGCCTCCTCGTCCCCAAGCTGCGGGTTCCAGCCCAGCAGCACATCGGCAGGGTCGTCGGTCTGCTCCGGGGTGTAGCTGATCGCGAAGGCGAGGATCCGGTTGCCCGCACCTTCGGAGACATCCCGCAGCACGACGACGCCGGACGCCCCAACGGCCTCGCTGAGCAGCATCTGCTGCGCACGGCCCAGGGTCATCTCGGCACGGTCCCATTCGTGGACAGCGTTGTAGAACTCCGTCACCAGCCGGGTCAGCTCGACGGAGCCGGTGGCGATCTCCTGCAGGTCCAATCCTGAACCATCGAGGTCGGGCAGCTTCAGGGAACCCGGCTGCACGACGATCTGCCGAGAGACCTGGACCTTCTTGAACGCGTTGTCCTTCAGGAAGCACTGCGCGGCTGACCGCTTCTCGCAGCGCGCCTTCAGATGCGGCATCGAGGCTTTGACGGCCTCGCTCTCCAGGATGTTCAGCAGCTCAGCAGCCACACCGCGACGACGGTGCTCGGGGGCCACCTCGGCGTAGAAGGAGAGGCGGTCAGGATGCAGCGAAGACCTCAGGATCGTGGCAGCAGCCACCGGCACGCCGTTATCCTCGGCCACGACGCATCGCGACCACGGCTTATTCGAGGACGGGCGCAGCAGCGCTCGATCCTGATAGTGCATGCTGTTCTCAGGATCCCCCCAGACTTCGATGAGTTTCAGGTCATCGCCGTCTTCCCAGGGGCGCACGGTGAGTCCGCTGTCGAGGGTGATCCGCGGCCGACGGGGGTCACCCTCGGCGGATGCGCACGCGGTGTTCTCAGCAGCTGAGGGGTCCACCTCAGGCGTTGTGCTCATTGCAGGTCCTTTGTGAGTGCGACGAATCAATCAGCCACGTGAGTATAGTCCCGCAAGTGAGCCGCAGGCAAAGCGACTGGGCCTGCCTGCATCAGGATCGTGCCTGTTCAACGCCGTCTTCAGCCCAGCAGGTGCGCTGCGAGGTACCCTTCGACTTTGTCCAAGCTGACCCGCTCCTGGGTCATCTCATCACGATGCCTGATGGTGACTGCCTGATCCTCGAGCGTGTCGAAGTCCACGGTGATGCAGAACGGCGTGCCGATCTCGTCCTGACGACGGTACCGACGGCCGATGGCGGCGGCGTCGTCGTAGTCGATGTTCCAGTTCTTGCGCAGCTGGTCAGCAAGCCGCTGGGACGGTTCAGCGAGCTCGGGCTTCTTCGACAGCGGCAGCACGGCGGCTTTGACCGGCGCCAGCTTCGGGTGCAGCTTCAGCACAGTGCGGGTGTCGACGCCGCCCTTGGTGTTCGGCGCCTCGTCCTCCGTGTAGGAATCGACGAGGAAGGCCATCATCGCGCGGGTCAGGCCGAAGGAGGGCTCGATGACGTACGGGGTGTACCGCTCGCCGCTGCCCTGGTCGAAGTACTGCAGCTTCGCCCCTGACGCCTCAGTGTGCGAGCCGAGGTCATAGTCGGTGCGGTTCGCGATGCCCATGAGCTCACCCCAGGTCGAACCAGCGAAGTCGAACTTGTACTCCAGGTCGATCGTGGCAGCCGAGTAGTGGGCGCGCTCGTCGGCGGGCACGTCGAACTTCCGGAGGTTGTCCGGGTTGAGCCCGAGATCGACGAACCAGGAGTAACAGGCCTCGACCCAGTGGTCGAACCACTGCGGCGCCTCATCGGGATGGGTGAAGAACTCGATCTCCATCTGCTCGAACTCACGGGTGCGGAAGATGAAGTTGCCCGGGGTGATCTCATTGCGGAAGGCCTTGCCGATCTGGCCGATGCCGAAAGGCGGCTTCTTACGCGCAGAGGTCACGACATTGTTGAAGTTCACGAAGATGCCCTGCGCCGTCTCCGGACGCATGAAGTGCAGGCCCTCTTCGTTGTCGACAGGCCCGAGGTAGGTCTTCATCAAGCCGGAGAACTGCTGAGGCTCCGTCCACTTGCCGCGAGTCCCGCAGTCCGGGCACACGATCTCCTCCATCGAGGCAGCCGGACGGCCCTTCTTCCCTTCGAAGGCCTCTTCGAGGTGGTCCTGGCGGTGCCGGCGGTGACATTGCTCGCACTCCACCAGGGGGTCGGAGAACGTCTTCACATGCCCGGAGGCGTGCCAGACCTGTTGCGGCAGGATGATCGCAGAGTCCAGACCGACCATGTCCCCGCGGCCGCGCACGAAGGTCTGCCACCACTGGGACTTGATGTTCTCCTTCAGCTCCGTGCCCAATGGACCGTAGTCCCAGGCCGAACGGGACCCGCCGTAGATCTCACCGGACTGGAAGACGAAGCCGCGGCGCTTCGCCAGGCTGATGACTTTGTCGAGTGCGGTCTCAGTGGCCATAGATCGGTTCAACCTCTTAGGCGTCGGAAAAACTTCGGTAGGACCTAGCCAGCTTACCCCGCCGCGCAGGTCCGGATCGTCATCACCGGCGCCGGATATCGGGCACAGAGGCGATGACGACGGCGACCAACGTCAGCGCCGTCCCCAGGAACGTGGCCAGCGTCACCACGGATCCCGGCGCGGGGACGATGAGGTCGAGGAGCAGCGAGCCGGTCAGCTGCCCGGCGATCATGCCCCTCGCGGCCAGCAGCACTCCGACCCGGATCACCAGGACCGCCCCTAGTCCGATGAAGACACAACCCAGCGGACCGCCGAGGTAGAACCACCATTCGGTGGGCAGCTCCCCTGGCGGCGGGCCCTGGATCAGGACTTTCCCGAGCCAGACCGCGAGGAGCACGGCTGTGCCGGCGACGAAGTTGAACAGAGTCGCCGGTATCGGGCTGCCGTATGCGGCGGACTGCCTGCC
>DXGD01000122.1 GCA_019114115.1 Candidatus Nesterenkonia stercoripullorum | reverse complement strand
TGCTGGTCTCCATGCTGCAGCTGGCCTCGCGGGAGAACCCGGATGAGCTCTCAGCCGGATCCGGGGTCAATCGCGATTCCGAGGAGCTGTACCGGCAGCAAGTAGCCACTCGGCGTGAGGAAGCCCGGCGGAAGAAGGCCGAAGAGGCCAGAGCAGCCGACGACGGCGAACCTCGCTACGGCCAGCGCACGGACTGATCAGGGCCCAGCTGACCTGAGCTGATCATGACCGAACTGAGCTGGGCTGAGCTGAATTGGGCCGAGCTGAATTGGCCGAGCTGAGCTGGCCGGGCCCACCCGGGCGGCCCGGAGCCGCAGACCGGTCACCCCTCGCCGGAGTCTGAGGACTTGCCCTTCTTTTTCTTTTTCTTCTTCTTGTCCTTCTTCTTGCGCTGCTCCATCAGCTCGTCGCGCATCTGGGACCGGTAGGCCTTCGCCGCCACCGCTGATTCAGAGGTCGGCTCGGCCAGCTGCGCTGCTTTCTCCGCAGCGCTCGGCCGTGTCCGGGGGGCCGTCTGCGGATCGTCTGACTCCCCGGCGGAGGCGTCGGCGGAGGACGCGGCGGCTCTGGCGGTGCGACGCTCTTCGGCTTTCCGTGCCCGATACGCTCTGACGTGGCTCCTATTGGCGCAATTGCCGAAATCGCAGAACAGCTTCGAGCGGTTGCGGGAGAGGTCGACGATGGCCATATCGCACTGGTCATCGTGGCAGTGCCGCAGTCGCTCGGTCTCACCCAGCACCACGATTTCTTGGAGTCCCTGGGCGATATGCGCGCGCAGGACATCTGCGGGAGCGTCCGACGGCGGGACGGGCTCCCGGTGGTGATGCGGGGCGTCGTCGTCCGCTGCGGGGGCCCCATCGGGGACCACGACTGTGCTGATGCCTTCCAGCAGGGCATTCAGTATCGACAGTGCTTCGGCGTCGTCCTCCCCGACGACGCTCCAGAACCGTCCGGTGCGCTCGCGGAGCTCGTGGACCTCTGTCACATCGCGGGCCGTCGGCTTGCGCACTGACCTGCCCTTTGAGGCCCCGGACGCAGCAGTTCCGGCAGCGGAGACGCTGCGGAGCAGCTCCTGGTGGTCTGAGATGAACGTCGCCAGGGAATCGACGGTGCTGAGCTCCTCAGAGCTGGGCTGGGCGCTGCGCATCCCCTGGGCGGTATTGAGCAGATCGGCGGCCATCCCGACGGCCTGCGCGGTTTTCGTGGTGAACATAGCGAAAGACTCTTCTGGATCAGCCGGCGTAACGGTCGTGGAGCTTCTGCAAGGAGGCCTTGATGCCGTTGGCATTGTCCGCGGGCACCTTGGCTACTGACAAGCCACGCCTGACAAGGGGCTTCTGCCCGCGTGCATCATAGGACTCGGTCACCACAGTGCGTGAGGGGTCACCGGCCACCGGGGTGAACTCCCAGCGCCAGTGGTGCCCTGCAGGGTGCCGCCACTCGACGACATGGGGTGCCTCGGCTTCGGTGACTACCGAGGTCAGCGCGTAGTTGACCCCGAATTTGTTCATATCGACGCGGAACCGGTCTCCTTGGAACAGTTCCCGCGGCCCCACTGCCGTGTCCCGCACGGTCTCAGAGCCGTCGAGTTCTTGGTGGCGGTGCGGGTTGGACGCCATGGCGTAAAGCTCCTCGGCAGGGGCGTTCACGGTGATCGTGTACGCCACGACGTGTTCCCCGCGGTGAACTTTCTGCGGTCGGTTCTGAATTTCCGAGTTGCCAGTCATAGGTGGAAGTGTAGGGCATGTCATGATGACGTCGGCTGGACTTCAGCTGGGAAGTAACAGGATGCTGAGCCGTGAACGAAGCCGCCTGTCAGCTTATGATGAAGGGTGTGGAACTGAGGATGCGAGGCGGCCTGACGTGAACGATGTGCGTACCCCTGTCCAAGGGGAGGCGCGTAGGCTCGCCGCCACAGTGGCGGCTGAGGAAGCAGCGCATCCACACACCCCCAGCCAGGTCAAGGAGGAGAGCCTGGCCCGGCTGCAGGTGATGATCGAATCGCGCGCCATCTGGAGCGCGATCGGCGGCGGTGCGATCGGCGTGATCTTCGGCGCCATCGTCTTCGTCGGGAAGAGCCCGCCGCTGGCCGGGGACGGGTCGATCCAGTTCTACGCCTCCATCGTCGGCGGGATCACGGCCGGGATCGCCTTTCTGCTCGGGTTCTCGCTGAACGCCAGGATGGCCAATATCTGGCTGGGCCAGCGCCCGCGGCTGCGTCAGCTGCTCGACACTGTGGCGCTGCTGGTGGTGCACTCTTCGATCGCCGTCATGGGGTCGCTGGGGATCTTCAGGGTGTTCCAGGAGGCGTTCCTCGGCTTGGAAGTCGACCATATCGCCGGGTCTGTGCTGTTGGGCATCATGGGCGGAGTCTCGGCCTATTTCAGCTTCAACTCCGGCGCGCGCATCAACGCCTTCACGCTCTCCACGCTCTTGGCGCTGTTCATGGCATCGGGAGTGCTCGTCTCGATGATCTTCGCGGAGAACCCGCTGTGGTGGTCGGTGATGTTCAGCGAACTCGGTACGGGCCAGGCAGGGCTGACGTCGTTCTGGACGTTCAACACCACCCTGGTGGTCTCCGGGGTCATCATCACCACGTTGACCGCGTTCATCACCAACGACCTGAAGACCTGGGCCGCGAAGGTCGCGGAGTCGCAGGATCGTCAGATCGAGCAGCGTCGGGAGCACCTGCTCAACGAGCGCGGCAGAGTTCCGCGTCGGGTGCTGGTGCGCCAGGCGTTCAGCCGGCATGTGCATATGCCGAGGGTCGGCATCGTCCGGGTGGCGATGATCGGCATGGGCGTCTCGCTGGCCGGCGTCGGGCTGGTGCCGATCACCTTCCACAATCAGATCCACTCCACGGCCACGATGTCGTTCGGCGTGTTCTTCATGATCCTGCTCGTCGGCATGCCCTACTGGGTGCCGGGCTTCCCGAGGAGCTTCTACGTGCTCAGCTATCTCTACGCGGGCGGCCTGGTGGGTGCGACGGCGCTGTGGAAGCCGATCGGGTACTACAACCTCACCTCGCTGGAGCTCATTGCCGGGGCGATCCTCTTCGCCTGGCTGGTCGTGTTCATCCGCAATATCGCGGCCCTGCTGGGGCAGAGCCGCGGGGACGGCCTGGCCCAGCAGCCGGCGTGAGGGCCAGGAACCGAAGGAGGCGAGGGCATGACACCTAGAGCCACCGCGGATGCCCCAGGCTCGCCGCGGCGTGCCGCCATTGTCGGCTCGGGGCCCAACGGGCTCACCGCGGCCTGTCTTCTGGCCCGGGATGGCTGGGATGTCGTGGTGTACGAATCTGCCGCGGCCCCCGGCGGTGCAGTGCGTTCAGCGCGGGTCTTGGGCGACTCCGTGGTGAGCGACCTGGGTGCCAGCGCCCACCCGATGGGAGCGGTCTCGCTGGCCTTCGAGGATCTGGGTCTGACCGACTACGGCCTGGAGTGGGCGTATCCGAAGTACCCGGCAGTGCATGGGCTCGATGACGAGGCTCCCGTGCTGCTGCACTCCTCATTGCGCGAGCAGGTCGAGGAGCTCGGCGTCGACGGTCGGCGATGGGCGTGGCTGGTGGGAGCTGCCAGCAGAGCCTGGCCGCAGGTCAATCGGGCGGCGATGTCCCCTCCCACGCGTCCCTTCAGCGCGACCAGCGGACTTCTGCGCGGGCCCGGAGCGGCCGACGCCGTCGCGGACCGGCTGCTCGCCTACGTGAAGCTCGGCAGTGCGGGCGCGTGGCCAGCTGCCCTGGTGAACCGGCTGTTCCGTGAAGAGCGCGCCCGTGCGCTCTTCACCGGGCTGGCCGCACACGCCACACTGCCGCTGAACCGCCCGATCACCGGGGCATTCGGCGTGCTCTTCGCCGCCGCGGGCCATGCCGACGGCTGGCCGATGGCGCGCGGCGGGTCTCAGGCGATCGTCGACGCCCTGCTGGCCTGCCTGCATTCCTACGGCGGGAGGGTGGTGACCGATTTTCACGTCGACACTGTCCGGCAGGGCAGCGCTGCGACCTCGGGCCGCGGCCCGACGTACAGCATCGCGGGCCGCCGTCGGCAGGGGCGGGCGGCCGGGGAGCGACGTAAGGCGGAGGCGCCGGCCGACGTCGTGCTGCTGGACATGGGTCCGAAGCAGGTCCTGGAGCTCGAAGGGCTCCCGCTCACGCGACGGTATGAACGCTCGCTGCGGCAGTGGGAGGACGGACCCGGGGTGGTCAAGGTCGACTACCTTGTGCGCTCGCCGATGCCGTGGGCCCACCAGGAGCTGGCCGGAGCCGGCACAGTGCATCTGGGCGGCAGCTCCCGGCAGATCGCTGCCTCGGAGGCCGCCGTGCACCGCGGTGTGCTGCCGGGACGGCCCTATGTTCTGCTCACGCAGCCTGGTGCGGCGGACACCACGCGGGCTCCGGAGGGCTACGAGGTCCTGTGGGCCTATGCGCACGTCCCCGCGGGGCTCGACGACGACGGCGCCTCTCGCGCCGCGCAGATGATAACCGCCGAGATCGAGCGCCAGGCGCCGGGCTTCGGCGACGCGGTGGTGGCATCGAAGGTCTGGGGCCCGCAGCAGCTGCAGGAGTGGAACCCGAATCTCGTGGGCGGGGCCATCACCGGCGGGGTGCCCAGTCTGCAGCAGTTGCTGGCGAGACCTGCTTGGCCTGGCGTCTCCGGTGCCGGCCCGTACGGCACGGGGACTGCCGGGGTGTATCTGTGCTCCTCCTCGACGCCGCCAGGCGGTGGGGCCCATGGGATGCCCGGCTATCACGCGGCACGCGCCGTGCTGCAGCGCTACGGACCGGCGTAGCCGGGGATCCGCTTCCCGGCACACGAGGGTCACACGCCGTGCAGGGCCAGCATCGCCGCAACGCCCAGCATGACGACGGTCACCGTGGAATCGATGACCACCCAGGTCCGCGGCCGGTCGAGCAAGCTGGCGAGAGCCGATCCGCCGAAGCTCAAGGCGCTGAACCACAGTGTTGAGGCCAGGACCGCGCCGAGGGCGAAGAGCCAGCGCTGGTCACCGAAGCTGTTGGCCATCGAGCCGAGGACGACGAGGGTGTCGAGCCAGGAATGCGGGTTCAGCAGCGTGACGGCCGCACCCGCGCCCGCGACAGCTCCCCACGACGCCGGTCCAGGCTCCGCCGACGGCCCGGCTGGGCGAGCGCTCGCTGCGGGCCCAGCTTCGCGGGAGCCGCGACTCGGGGCGCTCTGCAGCTCGGACAGGTCCAGTTGCGAGGTCATGACATGCGCAAGCTCCTGAGCCTCCTGTGCCTGATCCTCCTGCCGCAGTGACCCCGGCTGACTGGACTGCGCGGAACGCTCTGCGGGATCGTGTTCTGCGGGACCATGTTCTGCGGGACCGTGCCCTGAGGGATAGTGCCCTGAGGGATAGTGCGCTGCTGGATCGTGCCCTGCCCTCTGAAGCCCGCGGTAGTGCTGGCGGGCTGAGAGGAAGGAGCGATAGGCGAACCAGATCAGGTAGATCACACCGGCCCAGCGCAGGATCTCCAAGAGCCAGGGCGCATGCTCCAGGGCCGCCCCGACACCACCAGTCCCCAGGCCGACCAGCAGGATGTCACCGAGCAGGCAGACGACGAAGGCCAGCACGATCCGATCTCGCCGCAGCCCTTGGCGCAGCAGCCAGATGCTCTGCGGCCCGACGGCGACGATGAGCGCCAAGCAGGTCAGCAGTCCTGTCATCACGATGGTCATGACCTCCATGATGTGCCCCGAAGGGATATCCGTACCATCGCAATATTCTGTACTGTGTGAAGCGATGCTTCAGATCCCGTATCAGTGGCGTCCTGGACTGCCGTCGCACTGCGGAGAAGAGCCCGTGCCACGACGCCGGGGCAGCACGCAGATGAAGGGTGAAACAAGGATGAAACGGTGATCGCCAGTGAATACTGACCATCTGCGGGCCTTCGTGACGGCTGTGGACGAAGGCACGTTCGACGCCGCTGCAGCCCTGCTGGGGATATCCGGCTCGGCCTTCTCCCAGCGCATCAAGGCGCTGGAGAAGGAAGTCGGCCACGTGCTGGTCACCCGCACGGTGCCGGTGGCACCGACGGCGAGCGGGACTGCGCTGCTGCGCATCGCACGGCAGACCGTCATGCTGGAGGACGAGGCCCGGCGCTCGCTGAAGTTCGGCACCTCGGGGCAGGGATCCGGGATCTCCACGCTCGCCGTCGCCGTCAACGCCGATTCTCTGGCCACCTGGTTCATCCGCGTCCTCCAGGAGGCTGCGACCTGGGACGACGTCGAGCTTCACCTCGTGGCCGAGGATCAGGAGCACACTCATGAGCTGCTGCGCGACGGTTCTGTCGCAGCCGCGATCACCGACCGTCCGACAGCGATCCCCGGATGCCGCTCGACGTCGCTGGGAACGATGACCTACTGGCCGGTGGCCAGCGCGCAGCTGCTGGACCGGCACCGCGGTGCCGACGGCCTCGTCGCGTGGCACCGGGTTCCCCTGGTCGACTTCACGATCCGCGATTCGCTCCAGCGCAATGCCCTGCGCCGGCTCACCGGAGGCGAAACCCCGGTCACCCATCTCGTGCCCTCTGTCGAGGCCTATAACGCCGCGGTGCGGTTCGGCCTGGGCTGGGGCATGATGCCGGAGATCCAGATGCCGGCGAAGCTGCTCGAAGGCACGCACGCGGATCTTGTGATGATTCCCGAGCTGGGGGTGCAGCGAGCGGCGCTGCACTGGCAGCACTGGTCCTCGACGACGCCGGTGGTCGACCGCCTCACCGCCGCGGTGCAGCGGGCCGCCCGGATCCTGCGCTGAGGCCGGCTCGCCAGGTGGGGCCGGTCCTGGCATGCCTCAGCTCAGCAGCTGCAGCAGCCCCCAGCCGAGCAGTCCGAAGCCGATGCCCCAGACGATGACGGATATCAGCATCCACACCATGACGGCGTTCCGGGAGGCGCCGAAGGAGACCATGATCGGAGCGGTGATCTGGGAGGGAAGAGCAAATGGGCCGAGCAGGGAGACGCCGGGCACGCCGAATTTGTCGAAGATGCGCTTGATCTTCTCGCGCCGCGCCTGCTGTTTCTCGTCGACGGGTTTGTCGGTGCGTTTGGTCACCGAGCTGCGCACACCGTGGGCGATGTAGACCACGAGGATGAGCGAGAGCATGTTCCCCAGCGACGCCACGAACACGGCGACCACGGGGTGGATCCCTGCGACTACCGCGATGAGGGCGCCGGTGTAGGACTCGATGAAGGGGATCGACGAGATCAGGATGATGCCGAGCCATTGCAGGGTGGGGGGCAGGCCCTCGACCCAGCCTTGGAGGCGGCCTATCCAGCTGTCCTCATCGATCATGCCGGTATCGACGGTGGAGGCCAGAATCGAAGTGTCAGGCAGGTGCAGGAGTGTCTCGAGCATGGTACCCATTTTGGCGTAGTACCCGAAGCCCCACATCAGCCCTGTGGCTGATTCTCAGGCGAGCCGGATCGGCGCCAGCTCTTCCCAGCGGTCTCCGGGGCCGGGGTTCTCGGCCGCACAGTGCCCGCCCAGGTGGTCGATGACTCCCCAGACGGCGTTGAGCGCCGTCGTCACCGCCCCTTCGGCCCAGCCGGCCGTGAACGAGATGTCGTCACCGGCGAGGAAGATGCCGCGCATATGCTCCGGCAGGTCCTGCTGCATGAAATGCCCGAAGAGGCGCTCCTGGTAGCGGTAATGGCCCGGCAGGTTGTTCTTGAATGCCCCCATGAAATTGGGATCGGCCTCCCAGGAGACCGTGATCGGCTCGCCCACGATATGGGAGCCGATATCGACCCCTGGGTAGATCTTTCCCAGTGAGTGCAGCATGAGCCGGGTGCGTTCCTCGGCGTCGAGGGCCAGCCATTTCAGGGCGTCGTCGTTCCAGGTATAGCTCAGCAGGATCGACGCCGGCCTGTCGGGTCCTTCGTCGAGCAGGTAGGTGGCGCGGGGGAGCCGGTCGGTCAGGGTCATCGAGAGCAGCGGACGGCCGGTGGAGGGGTCGGTATCGCGCCAGAAGGGCCGGTCCACCATCACGAACGTCTTCGAGGAGAGCATGTAGTGGCTCTTCTCGATGGCCGTCCACATCTCCGGGCGGAAGAGCGACTCCGCGGTATCGATCCGCGAGGAGAGCAGCCAGGACTGGCACGTCACGACGGCGGCCGCGAACTCCTGCTGACGCCCCCAGCGCTCGGTGATCTGGATGCCGCCGCCGGCCCCGCGCTGGATGGCGCGGACCGCGCCGCGTGGTGTGCCGCCGTGCAGCGAGGAGAGCGAGGTGCCAGCCGGCCAGTGCCGGATGCTCGCAGGCTGGTGGCGCCATAATCCGGTCGGCAGCCGCTGGGCGCCTCCGACGATGCTGCGATGGTGGTCATCCGCGTCGGTGAAGACCACGCGCAGCACTTCGAGGATGGAATTGGTGAAGTCGGTGTCCCACCCGCCGGTGCCGAACCCGACCTGCCCGAATGTCTCCAGGTGGGAGTAGCTGCGCGAGGAGAACGCTGCGGAGGAGGAGATGAAGCCGTAGAAGGACTCATCGTCGAGCTCTTCGACCATCCGGTTCCACAGCGACTTGATGGTGGCGACGTCGCGCTCGCGGATCGCCTGCTGGATCGCCTCGATCTGGGCGTCTTCGGCCATCGTCTGCTTCCAGGCCTGGGCGACGTCGCGGTAGAAGTCGGGCAGCTGATCGGGGGTCTCGGCGAATATCGGCTCGCCCTTGAGGTCGATCACCGTGGAGGGGGTGACCTCGGCCAGCGGATTGGGGAACGCCCTGGTCTCCAGGCCGAGCAGGTCGACGTAGTGGTAGAACGCGCGTCCCGACTCCGGGAAGCGCATCCCCCCGAGATCGGCGACGACGTCGGGCGCTGCGCTGAACGCTTCGGTTCGCAGCCGGCCGCCGATCGCGTCTGCCTCGAAGATGACGGGCTTCAGACCCAGCTTCATCAGCTCGTAAGCCGCGACGATCCCCGCGACGCCGGCGCCGATGACGGCGACTTCCTCACCGTGGTGCTGCTGGGGCAGCTCGCCGAGCCCTGCAGGGTGCTGGAGGTAGTGGTCGTAGCTGAAGGGGAAGTCCGGCCCCCACATCGTCAGCGGCCGCTCATTCGGGCGCCCGGCGTGGAATTCCTCATCGTGCAATGGCGTGGAGAGGGTCATGCACCTGGTCCTCGGGTTGGCGTTCGGGGGTGTGAGCTGGCGTCCTGGGCTGCAGGTACGCGGGCAGGGTCAGTGCTTCATCGTGGCCTGCCAGTCACGGTACAGCGCCCCACGGCGGTCGCGGAGATAGTCCGGGGTGTCCTCGTCGGCTTGAGCGGGGGCGCCGTCACCGCCGGACCCCGAGGTCTGCGGCCCCGGTATTCCCGGAGCGGCCGCCGGGTGCGGCCGCGGGGAGATGTCTGCGAAGAGCAGCTCAGCGCCCTCCCCGGCCGAGGCGAGGGCACGTCCCTCCGGTCCGGCGACGAGGCTCCGCCCGTGGAAGTGCAGGCCGTCGGAGCTGCCCGTATGGTTCGCGTAGGCGATGCTCACGCCGTTCTCCAGCGCGCGGGTCGGCACGATGAGCGAGGTGATCTGCGGGAAGTCGCCGGCCAGGGCGGTCGGGACCGCGATGAGGTCGGCGCCCTCCAGTGCGAGCTGCCGGGCGCACTCGGGGAACTCGACGTCGTAGCAGATCAGCATGCCGATGCGGAGTCCTTCAGCCTCCACGACCGGGGGCCGCCGATCGCCTGCCACGAAAGCGGCGCGCTCGTCAGGGCCGAACAGGTGGGTCTTGGTGTAGCGGGCGCGCAGGGCCCCGTCGGCGTCGATGTGGACGGCGTCGATGCCGCGCGCTGCAGCATCCCCGGGGCTCGGAAGACTGCCGATCAGAGCGATCCCGGATGCGCGGGCGATCTCTCCGAGGCGCTGAAGGGCGGACTCTACGGCGCTCGGTTCGAGCTCCGCGCGCAGGCGCTGCGGAGCGTACCCGTGGACGAACAGCTCGGGAGTGACCAGCAGCCGGGCGCCGCCCTCCCGTGCGCGGCGCGCGGCATCGCCGATGACAGCGAGGTTGCTCGCCGCATCGAGCACAGAGGCCGTGTCCTGAAGCAGAGCGATGCGCATCGTCTCATTGTGCGTCACGCCGGCTGCCGGCACCACCCCCGGTTCTTACGGCGAGCGCAACCCCATGTCCGCGTCTCCTGGCTCTGCGTGAGTGACTCCATAGTGTGACCGAACAGACGATTGTTGCACTTGTGCAAAGTTGCACCAGTGCATAAACTGTACTCATGCACACGCAAGAATCTCCTCAAGCGAGCGCTCAGGCCTCGGGGGGGCATCCTGCTGAAGGGCCCGGCCCGGAGGAGGCCGCCGCCTCACCTCCCGCCCCGGTCTCCCAGCGGGAGCGCAATCGCCGCGAGACATGGGACGCGATACACACGGCGGCCCATGCGATCGCCCTCCAGGATGGCCCCGAAGGTGCCACTGTGGAGCAGATCGCCGCCGCTGCCGGCGTCTCTCGCAGGACGTTCTTCAACTACTTCCCGACGAAGGAAGACGCCATCCTGGGCACTCAGCTGCCGACGATGACGTCTGAGATCGCCGAACGCTACCGTGGCTCCTCGCGCGATGAGCTCAACCGCGTCGTTCACTTGTTCGCCGCCGTCGTGCGCACGTCGCTTCCGCCACAGAGCATCGCCGCCCGACGTGAGGCCGTCCACGCCCATCCTGAGCTGCGCAATCGGCTGATTCACCTGCTCAGCCACGTGGAGGAGCTGGTCAGGGAAGTGGTCACGCAGGAGCAGCCAGAAGGGGATCCGGCGCTGAGGCCAGCGCTGATGATGCTGGCCGGCACTATCACCAAGTACGGCTTCTCGCAGTACGCCGAGTCCGCTGTGGACGACTTCGAATCACAGCTTGAGCACGCCATTGCCACTTTCCGCAGAGTCCTGGAGGTCACTTCATGAGCATCGTTGACCGGGGCGCCGAACGAGACTCCCCGACGAATTACAGTTCTTCCGTGGTGGATGTCGCCACGAACACCGGTGCCCAGACTGTGGTGTCGCCGGAGCAGCCAGGCACCGCCAGCACGGAGGGGTCCACCGCTCCTCCAAAGGGACGCAGCCTCGGACTGATCTTCACCGCGCTGATGATCGCGATGCTGATGGCGTCGCTGAGCCAGACTGTGCTCGCTACCGCCCTGCCCACTGTCGTGGGCGAGCTCAACGGCGTTGAGCACATGGCCTGGGTGATCACGGCCTTCATCCTGGCGTCGACGATCATGATGCCGATCTACGGCAAGCTCGGCGACATGTTCGGCCGCAAGCCCCTGTTCCTCTTCGCCATCACCGTGTTCATCATCGGCTCAGCGATCGGCGGCTCCGCCCAGTCCATGGACATGCTGCTGGTCGGGCGCGTGGTGCAAGGCATCGGCGGTGGCGGGCTGATCATCCTTTCCCAAGCCTCCATCGCCGACGTCGTCCCTGCCCGGGAACGTGGCAAGTACATGGGCGTCATGGGCGGGGTCTTCGCCTTCTCCTCGGTCGCCGGCCCGCTGCTGGGAGGCTGGCTGACCGATGGGCCGGGCTGGCGGTGGACCCTGTGGATGAACATCCCGCTGGGCATCCTGGCCCTGGTAGGCATCGCCCTGCTGCTGAAGCTCCCGCACAGGGCCCGTCCGGAGGCTCGGCGCATCGATTACCTCGGGATGGCGCTGATCGCCGTCGCCACGGCGTCCGTCGTGCTGGTGGCGACCTGGGGTGGACGCACCTATGACTGGACCTCACCGGTGATTCTCGGGCTGATCGGCGCATTCGCCGTCTCCGTGGCCCTGTTCATCTGGGTGGAGTCCCGGGCTTCTGAGCCGGTCCTCCCGCTGTACCTGTTCGTCAACCGGAACTTCAACCTCACTCTGCTGGCAGGGCTGATGGTCGGCGTGGCGATGTTCGGGACGCTGGGCTACATGCCGACCTACCTGCAGATGGTCACGGGGTACACCCCCGCGCAGGCCGGCCTGCTCATGATCCCGATGATGGGCTCCTTGCTGGTCACCTCCATCCTGGTGGGACGCAGGGTCTCCACCACGGGCCGGTACAAGAACTTCATGATCGTCGGCTCGCTGGTCACTGCGGCCGCACTTGTCCTGCTCTCGACAGTGCGGGTGGAGAACCCTGTCGCGGTGATCTGCGTGTACCTGGCAGTGCTCGGTGCCGGCCTGGGCAGCGTCATGCAATTGCTGACGCTGGTCGCCCAGAACTCCTTCCAGCAGGCGCTGGTCGGCACGGCGACGGCGGGGCAGAACTACTTCCGCCAGGTCGGTGCCACGCTGGGGTCCGCGATCGTGGGTTCGCTCTTCGCTTCCCGGCTGACCTCCCGGCTGGCCGATAGCGCACCTGAGGGTGCGATGGGTGGCGGAGGGGCCAACTCGCTGACCCCGGAACGGGTCAATGCTCTGCCGGAGGCTATTCACGACACCGTCATCCACGCCTACAACGAGGCGCTGATGCCGCTGTTCCTGTGGATCATGCCGCTGATGATCGGGGCGGCCATCCTGCTGTTCTTCGTCAAGGAGAAGGCGCTGTCCACCACGATCGATCGGTGACCTTAGGCGTCATGCGCCGGTGCCAGCCGATAGACTGGAACGGCACCCAACCCGAGGAAGAAGGCGGACTATGGCACAGCCATCCACCAGTGCGCGGACCGAGAGTTCTGCGCAGCCCGAGAGTGCAGCGCAGCCCAGCGTCACTGAGACCCGTGCGAGCGAGGACCAGATCGCGGAGGGCCGTCGTGCCTATGAGCTGGATCGTCAGCATGTGTTCCACTCGTGGGGCGCGCAGGAGAAGCTCTCGCCCATGACCATCGTGGATTCCCAGGGCTCCTGGGTCTGGGACGGTGAAGGGAAGCCCCTGCTCGACCTGACCGGCCAGCTGGTCTTCACCAATATCGGCCACCGTCACCCGAAGGTCGTCGCAGCGATCCAGGAGCAGGCCCAGAAGCTGTGCACCGTGGCGCCGCAGCATGCCAACGCGGCGCGCTCCGAGGCGGCACGGCTGATCACCGAGCTGCTCAGCGATGACCTCAACCACGTCTTCTTCACCAACGGCGGCGCCGATGCCAATGAGCATGCCGTGCGCATGGCCCGGCTCTACACCGGCCGGCACAAGGTCCTCTCGGCGTACCGCTCGTATCACGGCGGTACGCACCTGGCGATCAACATGACCGGCGATCCGCGCCGGTTCGCCTCGGACAAGGCGACCGACGGCGTCGTGCACTTCCTGCCCGCCTACCCCTACCGCTCCTACTTCGGCTCCCAGAACGACGCCGAAGAGGCCGAGCGGGCACTGAACCACCTGCGCGATGTCATCCAGCTCGAAGGGCCCCACACTGTCGGGGCGCTCATCCTGGAGGCGATCCCGGGGACGGCGGGGATCTACGCCCCGCCGAAGGAGTACGTCACCGGTGTGCGGGAGCTGTGCGACGAGTACGGCATCGTGCTCATCATGGACGAGGTCATGGCAGGCTTCGGGCGCTCCGGCCGGTGGTTCGCGCATCAGCACTACGGCATCGATCCCGATATCGTGACCTTCGCCAAGGGCGTGAACTCCGGGTACGTGCCGTTGGGCGGCGTCGTCATGGACGACGACATCTACGCTCGTTTCGCCGAGCAGCCCTACCCGGGCGGCCTGACCTACTCCGGCCACCCGCTGGCGACGGCGGCCGCGGTCGCCACGATCAACGCCATGCACGATGAGCAGATGGTCGAGCATGCCGCCCGCATCGGCGAGGAGGTCATCGGGCCACGGCTGCAGCAGATCAAGGAACGCCACCCCAGTGTGGGCGATGTCCGAGGCACAGGCGTCTTCTGGGCCATCGAGCTGGTGAAGGACCGCCAGACCCGCGAACCGCTGTCTGAGTACGGCCAGGTGCCCGCAGTCTCCAGTGAGATCGTGGCGTTCGCCCGCGAGCGTTTCGTGCTGCCATACCCGAACATGAACCGGCTGCACATCTGCCCGCCGCTGAACGTCAGCGAAGAGGACATCCGCTACGGCCTCGATGTGCTCGACGAGGCCCTGGACCTCGCCGACCGGGTCGTCGCGGAAGGTTAGGCAGCGCGCCCGGCGGTCATGGGGATATGCGGGATGCCGTCCTCCAGGTAGCGCTCGCCGGAGGGTACGAAGCCGAATCGGCCGTACCAGCCGGTGAGCGGCTCCTGGGCATTGAGGATGACCGGTGAGTTCGGGCTGAGCTCAGCGCAACGCTGCATCGCCTGCTCCATGAGCGTGGCTGCGATACCGGTCCCGCGTGCCGAGCGCGCGGCGACAACGCGGCCGATCTGCAGCTCAGGGCGGGCTGTTCCGTGCATGAGCCGCAGCGTGGCCAGCACCTGCTCGCCGCGCTGGGCCCAGTGCAGTTCCGTGCCCGCCACGGTGTCCAGGCCGTCCAGGTCGGGGTAGGCCGCTTCTTGCTCCACGACGAAGACATCGACGCGCAGTCGCAGAATCTCGTACAGGATGCGGGGCGGTATATCCGGCAGTTCTGCGATATGCAGCGTGACCTCTTCCATGGCTCAACAGTATCTGGCTCGACAGCATGTGGATCTCAGCAGATGGCCGGGTCACCCGGCGCCGCATCGGCGGCAGGGAGCGGCGCGCTGGCCATGCCCCAGGACGCCATGCCCCGGAATCTCGCGTCCGCGGTCGGCTGACCTTGGAGGCACGAGGGCTCCCGGCGTACACTCACGGCAACCCCGTCTTCGTGGGCAATCGTCTGGGCGCCCACGTGGGCGCTCCAGGTCCGTGTGAAAGGACGCGTCATGCCAGCGAATGTGAGTCCCGGGAGCCCGATCTGGGTGGACCTCACCGTCCAGGACCTCGACGCCGCAAAGGACTTCTACAGCGAGATCTTCGGCTGGGCGTTCACCGATATGGGCCCGGAGTACGGTCATTACCACCTCATTCGCAGCGGTGACAGCGACGTCGGCGGGGCGATGCGCGCCATGACGCTCGAGGGGCCCGCCCCGGACATGCCCTCCACGTGGAGCATCTACCTGAAGTCTGTCGATGCCGACGCCACTGTGCGTGCAGCGGAGACCGCTGGAGGGCAGGTGGCGCTGCAGCCGATGGACGTCGGATCGCTCGGGCGGATGGCGGAGCTGACCGATCCCGCCGGCGGACGCATCGGCGTCTGGCAGTCCTACGACTTCGAAGGCTTCGACCTGCCCCTGACCCCCGGCACACTCGCCTGGTTCGAAGTGATGTCCACTGACATGAGAGCCGCCCTGCCCTTCTACGAGCACGTCTTCGGATGGAAGCCGGCCTATATGGGCGACGACGGCACGTTCATCGAGGACGCCGGTGCTCAGACCACAGCCATGTACGCCACCAACGCCCCCGGAGCAGCCGCCACCGCGGGAATATGCGACGCGGCGGAATGGTTCGACGCTTCCCAGTGGCGGCTGTACGTGTCGGTGGAGGACGCCGATGGCACCGCGCAACGGATCGTGGAGCGAGGCGGAGCCGTGCTCGACGGCCCGATGGACTCACCTTTCGGGCGGGTCGTCACCGTCGCAGACCCGGAGGGTGCCAGCTTCCAGATCAA
>DXGD01000121.1 GCA_019114115.1 Candidatus Nesterenkonia stercoripullorum | reverse complement strand
TGGCGCAGGTAGGACTGCTGCAGCGAACACGCGACATGGACGTCAGTGCGGTGCGCACTGCAGGCGCTGAGCGTCCCGACGATGTCGCGGCCCAGATCGCGGTCAGCGATCTGGATGTTTTGGGCGGGCATGTCGAGGACGCCTTCAACCGGCTCATCTCCTTCATCCAGAAGCACCCTGCTGATGGCCGCGAGGAGGCCAGAGTGCATCTGATCGAGCTGTACTCCATCGTCGGAGACACCGATCCGCGCGTGAGCGCCTCACGGCGCAAGCTGGCGCGGGCGCTCTTCTAGAGCCCTCTGCTGCCACGCTCGGTCACCGTCCCACCCGAGGATCCGCGTTTATCGCAAGCTGATTGACGATCATTCAAACTTGCGATGTTGGCAATGGTGCGCCTAGGCTGGCTCAGTGCCAGATTTTTCCGAAACTCTCGCCGAGCGAGTTCGCCGTGCCGTTCACTATGCCGGCCTGGCCCAGCGCGACGTCGCCCGCCGCGTCGGCATTGACGAGACGAAGCTCTCGAAGTCCCTCCGCGGCCAGCGTCGCTTCACCCCAGCCGAGCTCACTGAGCTGGCCACCGTGACTGGCGTGACAGTGAGCTGGCTGCTGAGCGGCTCTGAGGGGGACACCGGCACTGCCAAGCCGCCCGCACCGGCCGCCGCGCTGGCGCGCGCTGATGAGCCGCGGGACCAGGCGCAACGCCGGCGGGTCATCGCGGAGAAGGCGTGGGAGCTTTTCGCCGCGCGGGGCGTGGAGGAGGTCCGGATCGCCGATATCGCAGCCGCTGCAGAACTGTCGCCGGCGAGTGTGCACTACTACTACGCCGGAAAGGCCGAGCTGTTCGACGAGGCCCTGCGCTACAGCGTGAAGCTCGCCTATGACCGCCAGGTCGCCGAGCTCGACAGCGAGCAGGGTCCTTTCGCCAGGCTGCGCCGCCTGCTGGAGCTGCAGACCCCGGGGCACCCTTCGGTGTGGGCCGAGTGGTCGATCTGGAGCCAGGCATGGGCCCGCACCGCGACCGCTGTGCGGACCGGGCAGCCCGACCCTCATGATGATGCTTATGACAGGTGGCAGCAGACGGTCGGAGCTCTCGTCACGGAATGCCTCGAGGCCGGCGTGTTCGCCTCAGCCAGTGACGCCGCTGAGATCACCGTCGAACTGACTGCACTCATGGATGGACTCGGGATCAAAGTCCTGACCGGCCGGCTCGAGCCTGAGGATATGAGCCGTCAGCTGGACCACTACCTTGCGCAGTTACGAGGTGGGGCCGGGCCGGAATAGTCAGCACAGCGTCTCGCGGCAGACGCCACGTCACACCAGACGCGCCAGATCAGGCACGCCAGACCAGACACTGAAGAACTGAAGGAGCCAGACATGAACCGCAATGTCATCGTCACCTGCGCCCTGACCGGCGCCGGTGATACTGCCGCCAAGAACGAGAACGTCCCGGTGGCCCCGGAGGAGATTGCCGCCGACGCCATTGCCGCGGCGAAGGCCGGCGCTTCTGTCGTCCATATTCACGTCCGGGACCCGCGCACCACTCAGGGCTCCCGGGAGACGGCGTACTACGCCGAGGTGCTTCGCCTGATCCGCGCCCAGGACGATGTGGATCCCGTCATCAATATGACGGCCGGGATGGGCGGCGACCTGTTCATCGATCCTGAGAACCCTACACAGGCCGTGGAGGGCACGGATCTGGTCCCGCAGGGGGAGCGGCTGGCGCATGTGCGTGAGCTCCGCCCCGAGATCTGCACGCTGGACTGCGGCTCGCTGAACTTCGGCGAGGGCTCCCAGCTCTACATCAGCACGCCCGACATGCTGCGTGCCGGGGCTGAGGAGATCCGCAGTCTCGGCGTCAAGCCTGAGCTCGAGATCTTCGACACCGGTCACCTGTGGTTCGCCAATCAGATGTTCGCTGAGGGGCTCCTCGACACCCCGCCCATGTACCAGCTGTGCATGGGCATCCCGTACGGAGCCCCCGCCGATGTGAGGCTGCTCTCGGCCATGGCCGACATGGTTCCGGAAGAGGCTGAATGGACGTCCTTCTCCATCGGGCGCAACCAGTTTCCCTGGGTGGCTAATTCGGTTCTGCACGGCGGCCATGTCCGGGTGGGGCTGGAGGACAACCTCTACCTGTCGAAGGGCGTGAAAGCGACGAACGCGGGGCTGACCTCCCGCGCCGTCGACGTCGTAGAAAAACTGGGCGCCTCGGTGGCCAGCCCGGATGAAGCCCGCGAAATCCTGGGCCTGCCCGTCGGCGGTGCCCGGGAGAACGCTGCCCGGAAGGATGTGACTCGATGAGCGATACCACCACACCCCAGGCCGAGACGGCCACGGCAACGCACCCGCCCGCGGAGGCGGGGGAGCCGTTGACGCTGCGTGCCATGGACGAGGTCGACGTCGTCGCGTGCGTGGGCGCCGGAACGATCGGCGGCGGCTGGGCGGCGTACTTCCTCTCCCGCGGCCTGACGGTCCGGGTCTGGGATCCCAGCCCCACTGCCGGCGAGAAGCTCCGCCGGCTGATCGACG
>DXGD01000120.1 GCA_019114115.1 Candidatus Nesterenkonia stercoripullorum | reverse complement strand
ATGCGGCCGCTAAGCTCCGCGCTCGCGGTGTGACGATCCGTGAGTCCGCCGAAGTGGTCGCGATCGACGAAACAACGGCCGGGGCACAAGTGCAGATCAGCTCAGGGGAGACCTTCGAGGCGGATCGCGTGATCATCGCAGCCGGGCGCTGGGGGAAAGAGGTGGCCGCACTTGCCGGGGCGGAGATCCCGCTGGCCAGCTTCAGCGCCCCCGGCGATGTGACCGTGGGGCACCTCGTCCGCACCAGCGCCGTCCCGGTCCAGCTCTCAGGACTGGTGACCACGCCGTGGCTCAACGCGAGGCCCGACGGCGGTGGACGCCTGCTCGTCCAGGCTCTGGACCTCGACGTGACAGCGGACCCGCAGACCGTCCCAGGGCCTGCTTCCGCCTTGGCGCAGCAGTACATCGAGCGTCTACGGAACGTTCTCGTCGGCGCTGAAGGCGCCCGGGTGGACGAGGTGCTTGTGGGCCAGCGCGCGATGCCGGCCGACGGGAAGACCATCGCAGGTCCCGTACCGCAGATTCCCTGGCTGTATGCCGTGGCTACGCACAGCGGGGTGACGCTCGCGCCGTTCCTCGGCCGGGCGGTCGCCGATGAAGTGCTCGGAGTGCAGGAGCCGCTGCTTGAAGACTTCCGGCTGGAACGCTTCGCGCAGGGCGTCCCCTCAGCGCCTCCTGCAGGGCCGCGGAAACCGGGGGAGCAGTAACAGTGGTGACTGACAGGTCCGCAGACATGCACGCGACCGCACCGGCGTCACCTGCGCAATCCCCGCAGCAGCCGGATGCTGGTGATAGCGAGTTCGTCATCGTCGGTGGTGGTGGCTACGGCTGCGCCGTCGCCTATCATCTTGCCAAGGCGGGGCGCTCGGTGCAGCTGCTCGAGGCAGGCGAGCTCGCGCAACAGGCCTCCGGTGGCCGCGGAAAGAGAGGTGTTCGCGGGAACCGTCGGGACATGCGCGAGCTGGCCCTCATGCGGGAAGCTTATGAGATCTGGCCCGACCTCGCCGGGGAGCTGGGCGCCGATACCGGATACCTCCGGACGGGCGGCCTCACGTTCATCGAAGAGGATGTCGTCGGGATGAGCGGCGGGCTCGTGGCCGCGCACGCTCACGCCCGGGCCCAGAGCGCCAGCGGGGTGCCCACAGAAGTATGGGACGCCGATCGCGTCCGGGCAGAACTGCTGGGGGTCTCCTCGGGGATGAAGGCCGGCCTCTATGCACCCCTCGACGGCGTCGCCTCGCAACGGGCGACGACGCTCGCCTACGCTGCGGCAGCCCGGGCGCACGGCGCCGTCATTCGAGAGAACACGCCTGTGGTGGGCCTCAACGGGGGACAGCAGCCGGGTGCAGCAGCCCGCCACGCGCCAAGCGTCACGACAGATTCCGGCGAACGTATCGAAGCGACGGAATCGGTTCTGCTGGCCTGCAATGCAGCTGTTCCAGGGCTGCTACGCGACCACCTCGATGTCGACCTGCCGGCGTGGACCGTCTATCCGCAAGTAGTCTGGCTTCGGCCTGAGAACCCCATGGAGCTGCCAGTGCTGCTGGGTCATGAGAGCCGTACCCTCTCCGTGAAGATGGAGGAGGACGGCGTCATCATGCTGAGCGGCGGGTGGCAGGGTCGCAAGACCTCCGGTCACGGGGCACCGCAGGTCGTCGAGGAGCAGGTGGAGGGCAACATCGAGCAGTTGCGTGCAGTCTTTCCGGAGCTCGGTGAACTGCAGCGCCTCGAGGTGGATGTCTCGCGGGCGGAGACCGCCACCGTCGACCATGTGCCGATCATCGATGCTGTCCCGGGGGCTCGGGGTATGTACATCGCCACCGCATGGTCGGGGCATGGGTGGGCTCTGGTCCCCGCGGCTTCACGGCATATCGCTGATCTGGTCGCGGGCAAAGGCAGGAGTGACGCCCTGATGCCTTTCGGTCTTTCCCGGTTCGGCATCACCGACGCCTAGTGAGCCGTGTTCGCTCCTGCGGCGCCCGCGCTCGACGGTGACACTCGTATCCGCCGTTCGGCTGGCGTCGAGCGGCGTGGAACGGACGTGTGGAGCAGATGCCTCCCGTCCAGCGGCCCCGGCCGGCTGACCGTGCATCAGTCCGCCGGGGTCAGCTGCAGCAGCGCGGCGTCGTCGCCGTCCTCGATGAGCCAGATACTCCCGTCAGGGGCCTCTGCGACGTCGCGGATGCGCTCCTCCATGTCCCAGATGTCCTCGTCTTCAGCGGATTGGCCATCAAGGCCGACCCGCACGAGTGCTTCTCCGGACAGTGCACCGAGGAAGGCATCGCCCTGCCACTCCTCGAACAGCTCACCGTCATAGATCATGAGGCTCCCGGGAGAGATCGACGGCGTCCACCAGGCGGCGGGAGCCGCGAAATCGTCGGCGTCCGCGTGGTCCGGGATCTCGCCGCCTCCGTAGTGGGAGCCGTTCGAGGCCTCCGGCCAGCCGTAGTTGTCGCCCTCTTCGATGGCGTTGAGTTCGTCGCCGCCTTCAGGTCCCATTTCGGAGACCCACAGCTGGCCGTCGGGGGCGAACTCGATGCCTAGAGCGTTTCGATGACCGTAGGTCCAGATCTCTTCGGCCACGCCCCCTTCGTCCGCGAAGGGGTTGCCCTGAGCCGGCTCGCCGTCGGGCGTGAGCCGCATGATCTTGCCCAAGCCACTGCCCAGGTCCTGCGCGGGGTCCATTTCCTGGCGGTCCCCCGATGTCACGAACAGGTGCTCCCCGTCGGGACTGAACGCCATGCGGTGGGAGAAGTGCCCGGACCCGGAGGTGAAGGGGGTCTGCTCCCAGATGACCGTCAGATCCTCCAGCTCCGCTCCGGAATCAGATCCATTCAGCTCAGCGTGCCCGACGGCGGCGCCCGTGCCGTCTTCATCTGAGGTCACCCAGCTCAGATACACCCGCTGGCTCTCTTCGAAGTCAGGAGCGGCGACGACGTCGCCGAGCCCTCCCTGGCCCTCGACGACGATATCCTCAGGGACCCCCTCCACGGCGATGTCCTCGGAACCGTCCATCGCGCGCAGGTACAGCTCGCCGGTCTGGGTCGTGATGAGCATCTGCTCGGTGCCGGGAAGGAATTCGAGAAAGAGTATAAAGGGCAGGGCTTTGTAGTCATTAATGATCTTAGGCCGAATGATTATGATTATGGTCAATTACTCACTCTCTTGGATCCTTGGGAAATCGATAAAA
>DXGD01000119.1 GCA_019114115.1 Candidatus Nesterenkonia stercoripullorum | reverse complement strand
AACAGTCCGGGCACCGAGGTGGAAGTCGACCTCGAGCACCGTACCGTGCGCTGCGGATCCGTTGACACCACCTTCGAGCTGGACAACTACACGCGCTGGCGGCTCATGGAAGGTCTCGATGACATTTCTCTCACCCTGCGTGAGGCCGAAGCGATCGAGACCTTCGAGCAGAGCCGGCCAGGTTTCCGCCCGAAGACTCTGCCTGCCAAGGTCTGAGGCACTTTCACGCCTGGATCTGACCACCTGGCTGGCCCGGTATCGTCACCGAATCGTTGCCTGGCGACCAGCGCGGGATGAAAACCCGCCCTTAAAAGGTTCGTTACAGTGGCATAGCTATATTCTGGGCGTCTGATGAAGGGACGAACGTCACCCATGGCACAACTGCTCACTCTCCAAGGCGGCAAACCGCTGGAGGGCACTGTCAAAGTCCGCGGGGCGAAGAACCTGGTTCCCAAAGCCATGGTCGCTTCTCTGCTGGGCAGCGAGCCCTCCCAATTGCGCAACGTGCCGGAGATCAAGGACGTCGACATTGTCACCAGCCTGCTGACAATCCACGGTGTGAAGGTCGACGCGGACCCGGCCACCGGCGACCTGACCCTTGATCCGCGGCAAGCGTACTCCGCCGAGCATTCCGAAGTGGACGCCCATGCTGGTGACTCCCGCATCCCGATTCTGTTCTGCGGGCCGCTGATGCACAAGACCGGTGAGGCCTTCATCCCGGACCTGGGCGGCTGCCGCATCGGCGATCGTCCGATCGACTACCACCTCGAGGTGCTGCGCACTTTCGGCGCCGTCGTCGACAAGGGCCCCACGGGCATTCACATCTCGGCGCCCAAGGGGCTGCACGGGGTGAAGCTGGACCTTCCCTACCCGTCGGTCGGCGCCACGGAGCAGGTCCTGCTGACGGCAGTGCTCGCCGAGGGCATCACGGAGCTGAAGAACGCCGCCGTCGAGCCCGAGATTCATGACCTCATCGCTGTGCTGCAGCAGATGGGCGCGATCATCACCGTCTACACGGACCGGACGATCCGGATCGAAGGCGTCACAAAGCTCGGCGGGTACAAGCACCGCGCGATCCCGGACCGCAACGAGTCAGCCTCATGGGCCTCAGCGGCCCTGGTCACCCGCGGCGACATCTACGTCCAGGGTGCCGTCCAGCGGGATCTCTCCGCGTTCCTGAACACGTACCGCAAGATCGGCGGAGAGTTCTCAGTCGACGACGACGGCATCCGGTTCTGGCATGCAGGGGGCACCCTCAAGCCGCTGGTGCTCGAAACGGATGTGCACCCTGGATTCATGACCGACTGGCAGCAGCCGATGGTCGTGGCGCTGACTCAGGCGGAGGGCGTCTCGATCGTCCATGAGACGGTCTACGAAGAGCGCTTCGGCTTCACCGAGGCGCTCCAGCGAATGGGCGCCTCGATTCAGCTGCATCGCGAGTGCCTCGGCTCGAACCCCTGCCGATTCGGGCAGCGGAACTTCCTGCACTCGGCGGTCATCTCGGGAGCCTCCGAGCTGCGCGGGACCGATATCGATGTACCGGATCTTCGCGGCGGATTCTCCCACCTCATCGCTGCGATGGCGGCGCAGGGGACCTCGCGGGTGACCGGCATCGAGATCATCAACCGCGGCTATGAGAAGTTCGTGGACAAGATCACCGGGCTCGGCGCCGACGTCGAGCTGTCCCGAGTCTGATCAGATACCGGTAGGGTTGACGACTGTGACTTCTCCATCAGGCCTCGAATCCTCCGATTCAGCGGAGCCCACTGCCGGGCGACGCCGGGCGCCCTGGCCGTTCAAAGTGGCGGCCGCAGTAGTGCGCCCAGCGATGAACGGCCTCATGGGCAAGGAGTGGGTCGGCCTCGAGACGCTCCCATCCAACGGATACATCGCCGTGGCCAACCACGTCAGCGAGGCAGATCCAGTCGCTGTGGCGCATGCCGTCTACAGGGCCGGGCACACACCGCACTTCCTGGCCAAGGACTCGCTGTTCACCATCCCGCTGCTGGGCCGTCTGATGCGCGGCCTGCAGCAGGTCCCGGTGGCCCGCGCGGATCGTCGGGAATCGCAGAAGTCCCTGGAAGCCGCTCACGAGGTCCTGGCTCAGCGAGGCTGCATCATCATCTATCCCGAAGGCACGCTGACCCGGGACCCCGAGCTGTGGCCTATGCGCTGCAAGTCAGGCGCAGCGCGGCTCGCGCTCGCGACCGGAGCGCCGCTGATTCCGATCTCGCAGTGGGGGGTGCAGGAGTTCCTGGGACCGTATGCGAAGCTGCCCCGGATCATCCCCCGGCCGCGATATCGCTTGCGAGTGGGTCGCGAAATTGATCTCTCCGACCTGCGAGGCGGCCCGCTGACCAGGAGCGTGCTAGCTGACGCCACGGAAAGGGTCGAGGCCGCGCTGACATCCGGTGTCGCTGAGCTCCGTGGTGAGGACCCGCCTGAGGGCATCTGGGATCGAGGGGCACGCTGCCGCGTTCCCCGGAATCAGTCGTCTGCTGCGGGCCGGGGCAAGAAGCCCAGGCATGAGGAGTCGCCGACGGAGCCCGCTGCGGGGGAAGGGGAAGAGCGATGAGCACTGCCATCACCGTACTGGGAGCCGGGAGCTGGGGCACCACATTCGCGAAGGTTGTGGCCGATTCGGCCCGGCTCAGTGGTTCCGATGTGCAGGTCACCCTCTGGGCGCGGCGTCAGGACGTCGCTGCGGAGATCACCGACCAGCACACGAACCGGACCTATCTCAAGGACATCACCCTGCCCTCGTCTATCCGGGCCACCGCGGATCTGGACGAGGCTGTCGCCGGGGCCGAGGTGATCGTCCTAGCGGTCCCCGCGCAGTCCTTGCGTGCCCACCTGCCGCAGGTGAAACGCCATCTGGGCTCTCGCACAGTGGTGGTCTCCCTCATCAAAGGCCTGGAGCGGGGCTCGGATTCCCGCATGACCGAGGTCATCGAGGATGAGCTGACGATCGACGCCGGACGCATCGCCGTCGTCTCCGGCCCCAACCTCGCGATGGAGATCGCACGCGGGGAGCCCACTGCCTCTGTAGTGGCCAGCTCCGACCCGGCCACGGCAGAATCCGTCGCTGCGCTGTGCAATACGAACTACTTCCGGCCTTACACCAACACGGATGTCGTGGGGGTGGAGATCGCCGGAATCGTGAAGAACATCATCGCTCTGGCCGTCGGCATCTGCGATGGCCAGAACCTGGGGGACAACTCCAAAGCATCGGTCATCACGCGGGGCCTGGCCGAAACCACGCGTCTGGCCACGGTGCTGGGCGGAAAGCTGGAGACATTCTCCGGCCTGGCGGGCCTGGGGGACCTCGTGGCAACGTGCGCCTCGCCCTTGTCGAGGAACCGCTCGGCCGGACGTCTGCTGGGCGAAGGCTATAACGCCAGCCAGGTGGTGGAGAAGCTCACCCAGACCGCTGAGGGGATGAAGTCCGGATCCGCCGTCGTCGACCTGGCGCACCGCCATGGCGTGGAGATGCCGATCTCCGAAGCCGTCGTCGCCGTGCTCGACGGCGCTCTGCCGGTGGACCGGCTCGCGTCCCTGCTGCTCGCTCGTGACCTGAAGGCCGAAGGAAAGTAACCTCTGATGACTCAGCCCTCCACTGCCGCCCGTCCGCGCGTGCTCGTGCTCTACGGGGGCCAGTCCTCCGAGCACGCTGTCAGTTGCGTCACCGCCGCCGGAGTGCTCAACGCGATCGACCAGACGCGCTTTGAGGTGATCCCTGTCGGTGTCACCTGCTCCGGGCAGTGGACGCTGCCGGGTGTGGATCCGCGCACGCATTCATTCGGCCAGTCCGCGCAGCTGCCTCAGGTCCAGCCGCAGGAGTCCTCGGTCCAGCTGCATTCCAGCAGTGAGAGCTCAGCCGACGACGGCGTCCCGCTGCTGCTCACCCACCCGGACGGAAGCTCGGAGTCGCTGGGTGCGGTCGACGTGGTCATGCCGCTGCTGCACGGTCCCTTCGGTGAGGACGGGACATTGCAAGGCCTCCTCGAGCTCAGTGCGGTGCCCTATGTCGGTGCGGGAGTCTTGGCCTCGGCCATGGGCATGGACAAGCACTTCATGAAGATCGCCTTCGCCGCCGCCGGGCTGCGCGTCGGCCCGTGGGAGACCGTCACGGCCCGGCAGTGGCACGCTGATCCGCAGGCCGCCATCGACCGCGTGCACCGCCTGACCCTTCCCGTCTTCGTCAAGCCCGCCCGGGGAGGTTCCTCGGTGGGCATCACCCGGGTCGACGAGTGGTCGCAGCTGCAGGCCGCGATCGCCGAAGCCCAGCGCCACGACCCCAAGATCGTGGTGGAGCAGGGCATCGCCGGCCGGGAGATCGAATGCGGAGTCCTGGGCGGCCTCGACGGAGCTGCGCCACAGGCTTCCCTGCTCGGGGAGATTGTGGTCAGCGATGGTGAGGCGGATCATCAGTTCTATGACTTCACGGCGAAATACACCGATAGCACGGCAGCTGACCTCTCCTGCCCCGCCGAGCTGCCCGACGAGGCCACTGCCGAGATCAGGCGACAGGCCGTGCGCGCCTTCGACGCCTTGGACTGCGAAGGCCTGTGCCGCGCAGACTTCTTCTACACGAATGACGGCGATGTGGTCATCAACGAGGTGAACACGATGCCTGGCTTCACTCCGATCAGCATGTATCCGCAGATGTGGAAAGCGACCGGGGTGGACTACCCGGAGCTGATCACCGCACTGCTCGAGCTGGCGCTGGCCCGGGGGACGGGACTGCGCTGAACGGGCGGCTGCGCTGATGCGACGACCGCCTGACCCGTCAACTGCCTGGCCCGTCAACCGCCTGAGCTGAGGCAAGTCACCCGACGGCTTCGTCACGATCAGCCTTCGACGCCCTCCTCGACGCCCTCGGCGTCCTCGGCGCTGTCGATCGCCTGATCCACTGAGGTGCATTCACGGGTCTGATCGACTCGCTCCACCGCACTGGCCAAGGAGACCATGACAGTGGATGATGCCACCTCATCGACCTCCAGGAGCACTTCGACGGCCGGCTCGCGCCCGTAGCTGGTCAGCGTCCAGGAGTTGTCCTCATCTTCGACGGCGAGCCAGTCCACGCCTTCGGCAGTCACGCAGTGCTCAGGCTGCGGGCCGGGAGGCTCGACGCCGCAGCGCAGCACGACTCTGCTCGGATCGCCCCAGGCAGAGGTGCCCTGAGAGGTCGTCTCCCGCTGCTGGAACTCGCCGATCTCTTCGGGCAGAGCCAGCATGATCGAGGCGCACTCCGGGTCGGCTGCCTCAGGAGCGGGCTCCACTGTGGCAGCTGGCGAGCATGCGGCCAGCGGCAGGACCGCGAGCCCGCA
>DXGD01000009.1 GCA_019114115.1 Candidatus Nesterenkonia stercoripullorum | reverse complement strand
GATCTTGTCCACCAGCTCATCGGCGATATCTCCGACGGCGACGACGACGGAAATGGCCATGCAGCGCTCACCGGCCGAACCGTACCCCGCCGACACTGCGCTGTCCGCTGCCCGGTCCAGGTTCGCGTCCGGCAGCACGACCATATGGTTCTTCGCCCCGCCCAGCGCCTGCACACGCTTGCCCGCGGCGGTACCGGTCTCGTAGACGTACTGGGCCACCGGAGTGGAGCCCACGAAGGAGACCGCCTCGATGTCCTGGTGGTTCAGCAGTCCGTCGACAGCGTCTTTGCCGCCGTGGAGGACGTTGACGACGCCGTCGGGCAGGCCCGCCTCCTGCCAGAGCTTGACCTGCCAGTTCACCGCGCTGGGATCTTTCTCGCTCGGCTTGATGACCACGGTGTTCCCGGCGGCCACCGCGATGGGGGTGAACCACATGGGCACCATCGCGGGGAAGTTGAAGGGAGTGATCACCGCAACCGGACCAAGAGGATGACGGGCTGAATGGACATCGACGGAGGTGGAGGCGTTCTGGGTGGTGGACCCTTTGAGCAGGTGGGGCATTCCGCAGGCGAATTCCACGACCTCCAGCCCGCGTGTCACCTCCCCCAGCGCGTCAGAGTGCACTTTTCCGTGCTCACGCGAGATGATCGCCGCGAGTTCGTCCTTCCTGGCATTGAGGAGTTCCCGGTACCGGAACAGCACCTGAACCCGGCGTGAGAGAGACTCCTCCCGCCAGGAGTCGAAAGCGCTCTTGGCTGCCGCCACGGCCTGGTTCACTTCCGTGGCGGAAGCCTGGGGTATCCGGGCCACGGTCTCCCCCGTGGCCGGGTTTTCGACATCCGTGGTGGCCGCATTCTGCGGCATGACTTCTTGGCCGTTAATGAGGTGCGCTGTTGTGATCATGCTCACCACTATCCCGGTCGTGGAGTGTCCAGCACAGTGACAGGGTGTTCGCATGCCCGGCAGATTTCTTACATACTGTAAATGATGCCGAGCGAAGCGAAGACGACACAGTTGCAGGTCTTGGACCTCTTGGAGCTTCCCACGTTCCTGGAAACGCCCTGGGAACTGCTCACACCGCAGGCTGACCTCTCACGCTTTGTGCGGTGGGTCCATACGATTGATGTTCCCCGACCCTCTGCCCTGCTGAAGGGCCAAGAGTTCGTCCTGACCACTCTCACGCCTTTCACGGAGACGCGAGAGGATCTAGCGGAATCGCTGACGCTCTACCTGGACGATGTGAACTCGGCTCAGATCTCTGCGTTGGCTATCGAGATACTCCCTGAGCGCCCCCGCCTGCTCGAGGCGCTTCGGGCCGTCGTCGCGCAGCGCTGCGCCGAGGGCCGCGAGACGCTCCCGATCGTCCTGTTCTCCCAGCAGGTGCGGTTCGTGGAGATCACTGAGCACTTCCACAGGCTCCTCATTGCCCGTCAGGCGGACCGTGAATCGGACAGCGAGCCCTATGATCCCCTCTTCGAGGTCTCCAGCCATCTCATCCGGGATATCGTCGGCGGCAGCCTCACCACCAATGACGAAGCATCTGCTCGCGCACGCGCCCTAGGGGTCCCTTCGGCGAGCCGTTTCAGGAGTCTCTGCCTGAGGTTTCTGCCGTCGACGCCGCTCAGCAGCACCGGAAGGGCTCACGCCGAGAAGGCGGTGATTGCAGCCGCCCGCAGAGCGGCCTCCCGGTGCCATGTCAGCGCTCTGATCGGGGCAACCTCGTCGCGAGATATCAGTATCGTGTTCGCGCCACCAGAATCCGCTAAGCAGGATGCGGCGACGGCCTTCAGCCTGGCACTGCGCACCGAAGTCAGTGAGAGGCGAGAACCGGCGTTCATTCCCCCGTTTCTCCTCTCAGCCGGCCAGCCCTGCTCGACGTTCATCTCAGCCGTCTCCGAGCTGAAGTCGGCGGGGCACGTTCTCTCCAGCCTTGAGGCAGTGCTACCGCGGGCGGACCGGTTTCCTGGCTTCGCCGATGCGGCTGACCAGCGCGGCTACTGGAAAGCGCACGATCTGGGGGCGCTGGGGCTGCTGACTCAGCTGAGCCCACCGGAGACGCTGGCCTGGTACACCTCCGCTCAGCTGGGGCCGCTCAATCTTGCCGCGGCACCTGAGCTGCGTCCCCTCATCCACGCGCTGGCCTCTCCGACCAAGACGAAAGCCGAGGTGGCAGCCGAGCTCGGGATTAGCCGGCCCACGCTCTACGCCCATATTCAGCGGCTCGAGCGGCTTCTCGGCCACACACTCGATGACCACACGCTCCTGGCGCTTCACCTGGCGCTGCTCATCCAGGACATCCACGGCGGGCCAGCCGCCTAGACGCCGGCCGCAGTCAGGCCTCCAACCCCGTCACCCGGAATCCCGAGTGCACCTTGTATCGGATGTTGATGCCGATGAGAAGGGGCGTCAGCGACTCGGCCATCCGGCTCATCTCGAGACGCCCGGCGTCGATGACCCGGAGACCCTCGATCGCGCTCAGGAGCGTGGTGACGGCTTCCTTGTCCGCTTTGCGGTCACCGCATATCAGCGTGTCCTGATCCATCGACAGGTCGGGTTCGGCGAGGTCGGCTGCGCTCAGGGTGTGCAGCCCGGAGACGACGTGAACCCCCTCTGGCACCAGCGATTTCGCCTGCTGCGCCGACGACCCCTGCCACACGCCGAGCAGCTGCGTCGGTTTGCCGCCGGCGGCTGTGGCCAGCGGCACGCACGCGTCGATGACGATCTGCCCTGCGGCCAGCTGACCGTGAACTGCTTTCAGCGTCGTCGCCTGACTGCCGAACGGCACGGCGATCAGCACGAAATCTGCTCCGACGACGGCGTCCTCGTTGCTCGCTCCCGTGACAGCCCCCGCGGTGATGACCTGCTTCACCTGCTGCGCCGCGTCGTCCGCGCGGCCGGCGTCGCGGGAGCCGATGACTACAGTCTGTCCCGCCTTCGCCAGGCGTATCGCCATTCCGTAGCCGAGGTTCCCCGTTCCGCCCAGAATGGCGATTCGCTGCTGTTCTGCCATCGTCTCGTGTCAGCTCCTTGTGTCATAGGTGGTCTTGGGGCGTCGTCGTGTGTGGGGGTTGCCGGGTGCTGGCGGGTCAGTGGCCCGTGGCGTGGGCGGAGTCAGTGGACTCCCCTGCGTCCGTCTCGTCCTCGAGCGCCGTGCCTCGCGCCCGCGCGACCGCCCTCATGACGTGATAGATGGCCAGGGCGGCGAAGCTTCCGATGGCGATGCCTTCGAAGACGATATCGCCGAAGGCAATCGTGAAGTTGGCGACGGCGATGATCAGCGGGACCCCGGCCACAGCGAGATTGATCGGGTCGGCGAAATTGACGTTGTTCTGCATCCAGATCCTGACGCCGAGGATGGCGATCAGGCCGTAGAGCACTGTGCCCGCCCCACCCAGAACACCAGGCGGAAGCGTGGCCACGAGCGCCCCGAACTTCGGGAGCAGCGCCAGGCAGATGGCGAAGATCCCTGCCACCCAGTACGCCGCCGTCGAGTACACCCTGGAGGCGGCCATCACGCCGATATTCTCGGCGTAAGTGGTGGTGCCGATGCCACCTCCGGCGCCGGCCACCATGGTCGCCGCGCCGTCGGCCATGAGCGCGCGGCCGATGACCGGGTCGAGATCCCGTTTGGTCATCACAGCCACGGATTTCACGTGCCCCACGTTCTCGGCGATAAGCACCAGGACCACCGGAATGAAGAGCCCGACGACGCCGATATGGAAGGTCGGCGCAGTGAACTGCGGCAACCCGAACCACGCCGCCTCGCCGATACTGGCGAAATCGACCTCTCCGCGCAGGATCGCCACCAGATACCCGACGATGACGCCCAGCAGAATGGACAGCCTCCCCATCAGGCCGCGGAAGAGGACGCCCGCCAGCAGCATCGACACGATGGTCACCGTCGCCGTGAGTGGCCCTTCGCTGACGTTGTCCCACGCACTGGGAGCCAGGGCAAGGCCGATCAGCGCCACGATCGAGCCGGTCACGACGGCGGGCATCAGAATTTGAATCCACCGGGCGCCAGCGAAGTGAATGACGACGGCGACCAGCAGAAGCGTCGCCCCGGTCATCATGATGCCGCCGACGGCACCACCCATCCCGTAGGTCCCGGTGGACGCGAGAACCGGAGCGATGAAGGCAAAGGAAGGCCCGAGATAGGACGGCACTCTCCCCGCGGTGATGATCTGGAACAGGATCGTGCCTATTCCGGAGAACAGCAGCACCGTCGAGGGCGGGAAGTCGGTGATGAGCGGGACCAGCACGGTCGCTCCGAACATGGCCACCACATGCTGCATGCCGATGCCGATGGTGCGCGGCCAGGTCAGCCGCTCCTCGGGCCGGACGACGTCGCCGGGACGGATCGTGGCTCCGTCACCGTGCAGCTTCCAGCCCAGCCCGGGTATCAGGCGTCGAGGGGCGACGTCGTTGTGTCCTTCGCCGGCTCTGGTATCCACTGTGAATCGCTTCCTATGATTTGGCTTGGATTTTTTCGGTGAAGTGTGGGATGACAGTTTCGCCGTAGACGCGCAGTGTTTCTTCTTTGTTGTCGTGGTCGAGGTAGCCGGCGAACTGGGTCATTCCCAATGCCTTCAGCCGCTCGAGTTTCTCGCGATGCTCCTCGGCAGTGCCGATGAGGCAGAAACGCTCCACAATCTCATCGGGCACGAAATCTACGTGGGTGTTCCCGGACTTTCCATGCTCGTTGTAGTCGTAGTCCTGCCGCCCCTGGATGTACTCCGTCAGGGCGCGGGGCACCTCGCTGTCCGTACCGTAGCGCGAGACGATGTCTGCCACGTGATTGCCCACCATGCCCCCGAACCAGCGGCACTGCTCGATCGCGTGCTTGCGGGACTCCTCAGTGCCGTCGGTGACGTAGAACGGAGCCGCCACGCAGAAGGCCACGTCATCAGGGTTGCGGCCCGCGCCGGCCGCGGCCTCGCGGACAGTCTTGATCATCCACTCCGCGATCTCTACGTCGCCGCATTGCAGGATGAAGCCGTCGCCCACCTCCCCGGCGATCGCCAGCGCCTTCGGCCCGTACGCCCCGACCCAGACGGGAGTGTGGGACCCCTGAGACCAGGGGAAACGAATGGTAGCCTCATTGATCTCCGCCGATCGAGAGCCGGCGAGGTCCTTGATCACCCCGATGGAGCGGCGGAAATCACTCAGGCCCACCGGCTTGGCGTTCATCACCCGCAATGAGGAGTCCCCACGGCCAATCCCGCAGATCGTCCTGTTGCCGAAGTGATGATTCAGCGTGGCGAATGTCGATGCTGTCACCGTCCAATCGCGCGTGGCCGGGTTCGTGACCATCGGACCCACGGTGATCCGTCGCGTCTGATCGAGAATGAGTGAGTAGATGACGTAAGGCTCCTGCCACAGAATGTGGGAGTCGTACGTCCAGAAGTGACTGAAATTATGCTCTTCTGCACGCTTGGCCATCGCCACAGTGCGTGCGGCCGGAGGATTGGTCTGGAGGACAACTCCGAAGTCCATGTCAGTAACCTTTCATCGCGTGTCGAGAGGGGATGTGCTTCAAGATGGGATGCGCGGCGGCGGCAATGCCGGCGAGCGCGCACAGAGCGGTCACAGCAGATACTGGCTGAGACCTCGTTTGATGAACTGC
>DXGD01000118.1 GCA_019114115.1 Candidatus Nesterenkonia stercoripullorum | reverse complement strand
CTCCAGGTCGTCGATCAGCTCTCTCCATCCCCGGCTCTGCGCGGCAGGCGCGTAGGGATGGATGGCGGCGAACTCGGGCCAGGAGATCGCTTCCATCTCGGTCGCCGCGTTGAGCTTCATCGTGCAGGAGCCCAACGGGATCATCGTGCGGTCCAGCGCGAGATCGCGGTCGGCCAAGCGGCGCAGGTATCGCATCATCTGGGTCTCGGAGCGGATCTCGTGGAAGATCTCGTGGGTCATGAACTCGGACTCGCGCACCAGCTCGGCGGGGAAGGCAGGCTCACCGTCGTGCCGCTGGGGTGCGGAGTCGGCGTCGTCCACGCCGAATGAGCGCAGCACCTGCGCCACCGTCTCCGGCGTCGTCGTCTCGTCCGTGGAGGTGCCCACCACCTGCGCTGAGACGCGGCGCAGATTGATGCCGCGGGATTCCGCCGCGGCGATGATGCGCTCCGCCTTCTCCGCAGAATCGAGTCTCACCTGCACCGTGTCGAAGAACGAGGCTGAGACCAGGTCGTATCCAGCGCCGCTGAGCCCGGCCGCCAGCGTCTGGGCCCGGGCATGAGTGCGCCCCGCGATGCGACGCAGGCCCTCAGGCCCGTGATAGACCCCGTACATCGAGGCCGCCACGGCCAGCAGCGCCTGGGCGGTGCAGATATTCGAGGTCGCCTTCTCCCGGCGAATATGCTGCTCCCTGGTCTGCAGGGCCAAGCGGTATCCTGGCCGCCCTTCGGCATCCTGGGAAACGCCCACCAGGCGTCCGGGGAGCTGCCGCTGCAGACCAGAGGTCACCGCCATATAGGCGGCGTGCGGTCCGCCGAAGAACAACGGGATCCCGAAGCGCTGGGAATTCCCGACGGCGATATCAGCACCCAGCTCGCCGGGAGACTTCAGCAACGTCAGCGCCAGCAGGTCCGCTGCGACGGAGACCAGTGCTCCACGCTCCTTGGCCTGCGCGATCAGCTCGGAATGATCCACGGCCGCTCCGGAGTCTCCGGGGTACTGCAGGATGAGCCCGCACAGATCGCCTTCCGGCAGGCCATCGGTCGCGAGATCGACGATGTGCAGGTCGATGCCCAGAGCCTGCGCTCGGCCGCTGACCACTGCGCGGGTCTGCGGGAACACATCGGAGTCCATGATGATCGGCGCAGCGGCCTTCTTCTTATTGCCCCGGCGCATCAGCAGCATCGCCTCCGCGACGGCTGAGGCCTCATCGAGCAGGGAGGCATTGGCGATGTCCAGCCCTGTGAGGTCGGCGACCATGGTCTGGAAGTTCAGCAGGGCCTCGAGCCGGCCCTGGGAGATCTCGGGCTGATACGGCGTGTAGGCCGTGTGCCAGGCCGGGTTCTCCAGCACATTGCGCAGGATGACCTGCGGAGTATGCGTGCCGTAGAAGCCCTGTCCGATGAGCTGGGTCATCACCGTGTTCTGCGCGGCGAAGCCCCGCAGCGCCTCCAGCGCCTCGGGCTCGGTGAGCGCCGGCGGCAGATCCAGCGGCTCGGCTTGACGGATCGAGGCCGGGACGGCGTTGTCGACCAGGGCGGAGAGGGAGGAGTAGCCGAGGCTCTCGAGCATGCGACCGGCGGAATCTGCGCTCAGGCCGATATGCCGCTGGGCGAAATCCTCGAGATCATCAGTAACGGTAGGTGCACTGAACGTGGCTGTCATATCGCGGGTACCTTCCAGAGGCGTACAGAGGCGTCATCGGTGTCCCGATGTCCTCCCCGCTCTGTAGCACATACCTGAGAGATTCACCGGCGAGGCATCGATGCCGGTTTGCACCGTGGGTGAGCGCCGCGAACCGTGAATGGCCCAGGCGCTGCTTTCCAGAGTTGCCATCTCTGAGCGGTACGGATGCCTGAGAGATTCCCGGGGAGGTCTTGCTCCTTCGGCGCCGGCTCAGAGACCGGACTCTCCCACCCAGAGATGATGGCGTGTATGAAGTTCTCGATGGGGTCTCGGAGCATCCGGGTGGATGCCCCGTCACCTCTCATTGTGCCATAGGTCTCTTGGCGAGCTTCGCGTCCACCACCACGAGCACGGCCACCACCGCCAGTCCGAGAGCGAACAGCACGACGGCGATGCCGAGGTGCTCGCCGGGCAGATGCAGGACGCGATCGTCGTCCTGCCACGGCCAGAGACTGCGCAGCCCGCCGACCATGACGCCGGTCAGCACGATCAGCGTGGCCGTATGGCGGTGCTGCAGAAGCCACTTCAGGATCTTCACGATGCAGATCATCCCCAGCGTCAGCCCGAGGATGAACAGGCCCAGATACCCCACGTCCCGCTCATCCACAGCGCGCATGGTCGGCTCATAGAGGCCGAAGGTCAGCAGCAGGAACGAACCCGAGAGCCCGGGAAGCACCAGCGCCGACACGGCGACGGCGGCGGCGATCACGATGACCACCGGATGCGCCTCCACGCTGGCCGGCGGGAAGGAGACCAGGACGAACGTCAGCACAGCCGCGGCCACACCGCCGAGGATGTGCACCCCCCGGATGTGCTCCCCGGGCGCGAGCTCCTGCCGCGCCATGCGCACCGGCACTGCGATCGAGGCCAGCACCATCCCGAGGAAGAGCGACTGCATCTGCACCGGGTAGGTCTCCACCAGGTTCGCCATCGGCCCGGCCACAGTGAACACGGCCGCGACCATCCCCAGCATGACAGGCACGATGACGCCCCAATGCACGGCCGCCAGATTCGCCTTAGCCTCCTGGCCTCGCTGCGGCCCGGTGATCAGCCGCCGGCCAGCGGAGACCACATGCGAGGCGGAATCGATCAGCTGATGATAGATCCCGACGACGAGGGCAACAGTGCCCCCGGACACTCCCGGAACGGTCTCCACAGTGCCGATGAGGGCCCCTCGGACGAGATTGCCCGGAATGCTCGTGCGGCGTCCTGCCGCTGCCGCCTCATGCGGACTCCGCTGGGAGGTCTCTGACATCATGTCTCCGTAAGTCGTTGTACTGCCCTGGCTCGTGACTCGGCATTGCGCACGATGCCACGTGCCAGCTCCGCCGGCCCGCGCGGGATCCACGCAGACCGTGGCCTTTACCACTGGAGTCACAGGTGGCAGTATCATGCACACACTGCGACGGCGCAGGACAGTCTACTGGGACTCGTCTGCAGGTTCGTGCACCACACATGTTTCGAGGGGTAGCTAGGTGGAGAACATGAGTCCGGAATCCGTGGGTTTTGCCATTGTCCTGCTGGCCGCAGTCATGCTG
>DXGD01000117.1 GCA_019114115.1 Candidatus Nesterenkonia stercoripullorum | reverse complement strand
TCGCATGCGTCGTCGTCGCTGTCCTGGGCCAACGGCATCTCCCGCGCTCGTGCGCTGACGGGAGACACCGATCGCTACGTCATCCCGGTCATCGGCGACGGCGCACTGACCGGCGGAATGGCCTGGGAAGCGTTGAACAACATCGCCGCGGACAAGGACCGTCCGGTGGTGATCGTCGTCAATGACAACGGACGTTCCTATGCCCCCACTGTGGGCGGGCTTGCCGACCAGCTGAACCGACTCCGGCGCGGCTTCCTCGACAAGCTGCGGACCCACCGGTTCTACGAGAAGACGATGGACGGCACCAAACGCCGTCTGCAATCCGGTGGTCAGGTGGGTCACATGCTCTACCGGAGCCTGCATGCGGCCAAGAAGGGCGCGAAGGACTTCTGGGCGCCGCAGGGACTGTTCGAGGACTTGGGCATGAAGTACATCGGCCCTATCGACGGGCATGACCAGGATGCCCTCGAGGAAGCACTGCTGGGTGCCAAGAACTACGGCGGGCCGGTGATCGTCCACGCGCTCACAGAGAAGGGACGCGGCTATGCACCCGCCCGGGCCGACGACGTCGACCAGTTCCACGCGGTGGGCGTGATCGACCCCGAAACCGGCGAGCCCGTCAGCCGGGGCGCGGCACAGTCGTGGACGTCTGTCTTCGCCGAGGAGATCACAGAGCTGGCTGGTGAGCGCGAGGACCTCGTGGCGATCACCGGAGCCATGACCATCCCCGTGGGTCTGAACAGTTTCGCCGCCAAATACCCGGACCGAGTGTTCGACGTCGGCATTGCCGAGCAGCACGCGGTGGCCTCGGCCGCCGGCCTGGCCTATGGCGGCCTCCACCCGGTGGTCGCGGTCTATGCGACGTTCTTGAACCGGGCCTTCGACCAGGTGCTCATGGACGTGGCGCTGCACCGCGCAGGGGTGACGCTCGTGCTGGACCGCTCCGGAGTGACCGGCCCAGACGGCCCCAGCCACCACGGCATGTGGGATCTCTCCCTCCTGCAGATCGTCCCGGGCATGCAGATCGCGGCTCCGCGGGACTCCTCGAGGCTGCGCGAAGAGCTGCGGGAGGCGGTCTCGGTGGAGGACGCACCCACTGTGGTGCGGTTCTCCAAAGGCTCGGTCAACGGTGAGATCGACGCGCTGTGCCGCCTCGACGACGGCGTCGACGTCCTCTGGGCCACCGGTCACACAGAAGGCACGCAGGACACGCTGCCGTCCCAGTTCGCCCATGACGTGCTCATCGTCTCCGTCGGCACCATGGCCGAGATATCGCTCGACGTCGCGCGTCGCCTGGCTGATCAGGGGATCAGCGCGACTGTAGTCGACCCGCGCTGGGTGCTCCCTGTCCCGCAGTCCGTGATAGGCCTGGCCTCCCAGCACCGCATCGTCGTGTGCATCGAAGATGGCGTCCGCGCAGGCGGCGTCGGGTCCCGCATCCGGCAGACGATGCGCGAAGCCGGCGTGGACACCGCTCTGAACGAGGTCGGCCTGCCGGTGGAGTTCCTGGCTCATGGGTCCCGGGCTGAAGTGCTCGAGCGCGTCGGCCTGACCGCGCAGCAGGTCGCCCGTGACACGGTCGCCCAGGTCCTGGGCACCAAAGTGCCGTTCGCGAAGCCACTGCCCGGAGGCGCCGTCGACACCGGCGAGCTTCCCACGATCCACCCTCGAGAGGTTCCCTGATCTATGCATACGCTCTACCGCTTCGACGACAGCGACCAGGCGGGCTCCGGCTGGTTCTACCGTGAAGCCTGGCACGACGACGCCGCGGGAGAGTTCGTCATCCATCACGGTGCCCTGGGTGCCAACGGCAAGATCACCGCGGAAAGCGTGGCTTCGGCTGAAGAAGCCGAGACGCTCATGGACAGCTTCCTGCAGCAGTGCCACGCCGACGGGTACGCGCCGGCGCCGCCGGAAAGTCAGCATGAGATCGTGATGAGCTACCCGCTGAAGGCTGCCGAGCCCAACGCCTCCGAGCGGCGCAACGCCCAGCAGGTCCATCACGCTGTGCTCACGGCACTGGCCTGGCGGGGGCTGGGCGAGATCTCAGGCCTGGAGCCAGCAACGATTCAGGGGGAGTCGACGCTGGCATTCACCGTGAGGACCCTCCACCGGCGCAAGGCCAGTGAGGCCGCCCGGAACGCCGTGAAGGGATGCGACGTGCCGCAGTCGAAAGTGCGGCTACAGGCCTGAGCCCCCGCGTTCCGGACAGCCCGAACTCACCGGTGGCCCCGACGGCCTGACGCCGCCGAGACCACCGGCTCTCAGCGCGCGGAGAACGGCTTCCCGTTGACCCGCTCACTGGCTCCCACCTGATCGAGATAGGGCGTGATGCCGCCCAGGTGCAGGGGCCAGCCCGCACCCAGGATCATGCACAGATCGATATCCCGCGGAGACGAGACGACACCCTCGGCGAGCATGAGCCCGATCTCCTCGGCCAGCGCATCCTGAACGATCTGCAGGATCTGCTCGCCCGAACGCGGTTGCGACCCGTGCTGCAGGATCGACGACGTCGAGTCTTTCACGTACTGCTGCCCCGACTCGTCCTCGCTCCAGATTTCGGTGACACCCTCGTCGATCAGGCGCTGAAGGTTCGCCGAGACGTGGAAGCGCTCACCGTGAGCCTCGTGAAGGGACTCTGCCACATGCTGCGCCACCGGCAGCCCCACCATGGCCAGCAGGGTGAACGGCGACATGGGCAGGCCCATGGGAGCCAGGGCCGTGTCAGCGGTCTTGGCATCGGTGCCGTCGTCGAAGGCTCGCTGGACCTCGGTCATCAGCCGGAGCAGCACCCGATTGACCACGAAGGCGGGAGAGTCCGTGGTGAGCACGGGCGTTTTGCCCAGCCCGGCCGCCAGAGCGAACGCTGAGGCCACTGTGGTGTCATCAGTATCGGGGGTCCGGGCGATTTCGATCAGCGGCATGGCAGCCACAGGGTTGAAGAAGTGGAACCCCACCACGCGTTCAGG
>DXGD01000116.1 GCA_019114115.1 Candidatus Nesterenkonia stercoripullorum | reverse complement strand
GACTTCGCCATCACGGAGGAGTGCGGCGCCCTGGACGAATGCGGCGACCACCAAGAGGTCTACGGCGAGCATGTCCTGCAGGTGGAGTACCCCGAGTCCCTGGAGCACGCCGGGGTCGACTTCGACCAGGTGTGCTCTCTTCCAGATCGATCACCGATGACGATACTGAGGGATCACGACCTCCTGCTCGCCGGTGCGCAGGGGCATGTCTATCGCAGGTGCTGAATCCGCGCAGTTGGTGCCGCGGAATTCGCCGACATGGTCGAGATAGACGGACCGTGGGTCGCCGCTCTGCCGAACTGCGGATCATGCGCGAGGAACTCGGCTTCGATGCTCTGTCGCATGCCGCACCCTGGCGTCGAGCAGGCGCGCCAGGACATCGACCTGGGCAGGGTTGTAGAGTTCCGGGATCACATCGTGAACCGTCTGCCTCCTTGGCGGGCTCCCCCGTCGAAGCGCATCATCAATGACGGCGATATCCTCCGCTGACTCGGAGAAGAAGGCCTCCAGAGGTTCTGCCATCTGTTCAGCCACAGCAATGCGCTGTCCCAGGCCTGCATCTGGCGCCAGAGCATCAAATGCGTCCACCCCGTCGACGCCGCTCCGATATCTCTTCAACAGGGCCATGTACGTGCTGAGCGCCGGCGGATCAAGCAGCCGGCTGAGAATGATGACGAGCTTTCTTTCGGCGGGCGGCAGATCCGTCAATTGCTGTTCAATCTCGGCCGGCAGATCGAACGGACCTGGCCGAGTCAACATGGCTGCGAGATCGGCGCGGATACGTTGAATGCGCGTGATTTGCTCGGCCAGCTCGGCGTCCAAACCCCGGATCATTTCGTCTGGTGGGCTGTCGGCATTGCCAATCGCAGCAATTTGCGGCAACGTCAGCCCCAAGTCGGTCAGGCGCCTGATGCGCAGCAGCCGGATCAGCTGATCAGCTCCGTACCGGCCGTAACCGTTGGGCGCCCGATCCGGCTCCGGAAGGAGACCGATCTCAGCGTAGTGGCGGACCGCTCGCCTGCTTGTCCCGGCGAGTTCAGCTAGTCTTCGTGGGCTCCACATACTCTCACCTCTCAGTTTCGGCTCGAGGTCATCGCGTCAGCTGCCCTTCTCCACCCATGACATCAGCAGTGGCTCCAGTGCTGGAACCGTGAGCGCCCGCGCGCGCCCGAATCCGTCAGGCACGAGGAACGCCACACTCGCCAAACCGGTGGCGGTGGCCCAGAGGAGCTCGGCTTGATCGCGGACCTCCATCGCGACGAGCGCACGCTGTTGACCTGCCCGCCACCGGACAATGGTCTCGCCAGTCACCTCGACCACATCTGCAGCTGCTTCCAGGCGGCGTTGAGGAGGAATGTCGACGCCGCCCATTCCATGCATGAACTGAAAAATCCTGCGGTTGCTCTCCGCGAAGCCGAGGTACGCCTCGACGAGGCTCTTCGGGTCGCCACTGCGGGTCAGCGTCTGCGAGTCACGCAAGCAGTCGGCCAGACGCTGATAGGCATCCGCCATCACAGCGTCGAGCAAGGCCGCCTTATCGGCGTAGTGCTGATAGACGACGGGTGCGGTGTAGTCGATCTCGGCTGCGACCCGCCGTATCGTCAGGGCAGAGGCCCCCTCAGCGGCGACGATATCCCGCGCGACATCGAGGATGCGGGCGCGGTTGGCCACCCTCACTCGTTCACGGCGCCCACTCATGACCCAGCACCTCGCGGCCGCGCCGCGTCTGGCACCAGGCCCCACGACCTGCTGGAGGACTCAGCATCAGACATAGTCACATCGCGTACCTTGAGGGAACGGCTCACAGTTCTTCCCTCGTGAGAATATCTACCGTTGTTAGATTATGGCTGTCGAGACGTCGATGTCAATGATTCAGGCGTGCGGGAGCAAAGGCTTGGTGAGTACGTGGCTGGCTCGCGGAGCGGCCGACGACGTCGTCGTCGCGCCCTTCAGCCGATCAGGGAGGTAGCCCCTCCATCGATGGCGATCTCTGCGCCGGTCACGAACTGCGCTTCATCGCTGGCGAGGTAGATCGTCGCGGCCGCGACGTCGTCGACGGACGCCATGCCGGGCAGCGGACTGAGCGCGGCCGCGGCCGTCGCGAACTCGTCGGTGGTCACTCCGGTGTCCTCGGCGTCGCTGGCCAGCATCGCTGTGGGAACGCTCGTCGGATAGATCGAGTTGACCCGCACTCGCGCGTGCGCGAACTCTGCCGCTGCGGCACGCGACATGGCTCGCACTGCTCCCTTCGCAGCAGAATACGTCGTCATGTTCGGTACGCCGACGAGAGCTGCGGCAGAGGAGATATTGACGATCGCTCCCCCGCCTGCGGCCGCCAGGGCCGAGGCGCCATGCTTCATCCCGAGGAACATGCCCCCGGCGTTCGTCGTCATGAGATCCTGCCAATCGTCCCAGGAGCTTCCCGGCAGTGCTCGCCGGTACGGCCGGCCGGCGTTGTTGACCAGGACATCCAGGCGACCGTACCGCCTCCGGACGATCTCGAGTGCGGACTCCCACGCCTCTTCGTGGCGCACGTCGAGCTCCACGTGGTGGTGGTCAGTGCCGGGTCCGCTGACCAGTTCCTTGGTCTCGTGTGCGCCGAGAGCGTCGACGTCGCAGATCACGACGGTGGCTCCCTCCGCTGCCAGTCTCTGGCTGATCGCCCTGCCGATCCCGGCAGCACCGCCGGTGACCATCGCGATCTTTCCCTCGATCCGTCTCACTGTCATGGAAGTGTCCCTTCGTTGATGGGATCTCGTGCTCAGCAAGCGGCCGATACGCCGTCGCCGGGCCGATTGGCTTGTGGTGCAGTACTCATCACAAACCTGGACGTCACGTCCAGGTCAACCCGGTGTGACCACCGCCAGCATGATGCCTCCATTCATGTCTTAGCCGCCTCGGCTAGGAGAAGCCTTGACCTGGCCGCTGTGTCCAGGTGTGAGATCGACGTGACGTCAACGGATGGAGGTCCGCGATGAATGAATCAGCGCCGAACCTGCGCGCGCCGACACATGAACCCGGCTACGTGGCCGAAGCGCGGCGGGACAAGCACCAGTGGTGGCGCTATGTGCTGGGGATGCTGGTCACCCTTGTCGCATGGCTGATCGTGGGCAGCACGGTCAGCCTGCTCATCACCTACGCGATAAGCGGCGGGCTCGACCCGACCGCGCTTGATCCGGTGGCCGGGTTCGTGGTCACGATGGCCGGCTTCCCGTTCTTCCTGGCCGGGCTCTTCCTCACGATGCGGGTGATCCACCGCAGAACCCTGCGGTCGCTGGTGACGCACCGGGCGCGCATCGACTGGACACGGGTCGGGCAGGGGTTCCTCGTCTGGCTCGTCCTGTGGTCGCTGGGCCAGCTCTGCCGGTTCCTGCTCGACCCAGGGTCCTTCTCGGTGTCCGGCAACCTGGCCGCACTCGCCGTCTTCGTGCCGTTCGCCGTCGTCCTGACCGCGGTCCAGACCACGACCGAGGAGCTCTTCTTCCGCGGGTACACAGTGCAGACCGCAAGCCTCATCTGGGGAAATCGGATATTCCTCGCAGTGATCTCGGCGGTGCTGTTCACTCTCCCGCACCTCACCAACCCAGAGGCAGCCGCTGGCGGCTGGGTGACCGTGTTCTTCGGCTACTTCCTGGGCACCGGCGTCGTCTGGGCCGTGGTCTCCCTGCTGGACGGCACCACTGAGCTCGCCATCGGCGCGCACTTCGCGAACAACATCGCCAATGTCCTGCTGGTGGGCACATCGGGCAGCATCGTGGGCACGCCGGCCCTGTTCATGGGTGATGAGTACGACCCGGTGCTGAGCGCTGTCATCACGACGAGCATCGCGGTCCTGTTCGCCCTCATCGTGCTGGGTCCGCTGCGTCGGCGCGAGAGGAGTCCGGCAACGGCTGCGGCTGGGGAGGTCAGGGCATAAGGTGGAACGCATGAGCGAGCACGACGCCGACGTCGTCGTCATCGGCAGCGGCTTCGGGGGTGCGGTGAGCGCAGCCCGCTTGGCGCAGGCCGGCCTGCGGGTGGTCATCGTGGAGCGTGGGCGGCGCTGGAACGCCGAGGACTTCCCCCGAGACCGCTCTCTGCGCAGCGGTTGGTGGTGGCACCGCGACCGTGGCCTGTTCGACGTGCGCTGGCTGGACCGGATGCTCAGCGTCCAGGGGGCTGGCTGGGGTGGAGGGTCCCTGGTCTACGCCAATGTCTTCGCCCGGCCGCCCGCGGAGGTCTTCGATGAGCGGTGGCCGTCATCGACCTCGCGGGCGGCACTCGAACCGTACTACGACCTCGTGGCGCACATGCTCGAGGTGTCACCGGTGGGCCCGGACCCGCAGACCGGCGCTGTGCCCGCGCGCACCACGTTGATGGAACGGAGCACCGCGACTCTGGACCGGCCCGCAGAGTCGATGCGACCCCAGCTGGCGGTGCGGTTCGGCGACCCCGATGTGATGGTTCGCAACCGGCACGGCGCCGTGCAGGCGGGGTGCCGGTTTGTGGGAGAGTGCGTGCTGGGGTGCCCCCAGCGGGCCAAGAACACTTTGGACCACAACTACCTCTTCGTCGCCGAGCACGCAGGAGCGACGGCCCGCACGGAGACGGAGGTGACAGCGGTGCGCCCGGAAGGTTCCGGGTATCGTGTGGAAGCCACCGACCACGTCAGCGGGAGCACGGAGTCCTGGTCGGCCTCGGCCGTGTTCTTCGCGGCCGGCGCGGTGGCCACCACTGAGCTGTTGCTGCGCATGCGGGATGTCAGTGGTGATTTGCCGGATCTCTCCGCCCAGCTCGGCGAGGGATTCTCGGGGAACGGCGACTCCCTCTCCTTCCTCCGCCGCCGCGGTGAGCCCGTCGAGCTGGGACGTGGCCCCACGATCACCTCAGCCACCATAGTCACCGACGCCCCATCTCCGGGTGAGAAGCCCGCGTGGTTCGTGCTCCAGGACGGCGGCTATCCCGCGGTGCTGGCATCCCTGGTCGCAGGGATGAATCCCGCCCAGGCCGCCACTGCCGCGGTGACGAGGGCTCTGCGCCGAGTGTTCCCGCGCCTGGCTGAGAAGCAGACCGCCATGACGCTGCTGATGATGGGTCGCGACTCATCCAACGGCCGACTCGTGCTGGACCACCATCTGGAAGCGGCCGTGCGCTGGGACAACCGCGCCAACAGCGGCTTGTACCGCGCAGAACGTGCGCTGGCGCGCTCGGTCGGCCAGGCGATGGGAGCCCGCACCCTCCACACGCCGATCTGGACTATCCTGCGGCGAGCGGTGACCGTGCACAATCTCGGCGGAGCGCCGGTGGGCACGGATCCGGACAGCGGTGTGGTCGACGAGCACGGGGAGGTCTTCGGCTACCCCGGCCTGCTGGTGGTCGACGGGGCCTCGCTGCCCGGGGCGACGGGCGCGAACCCCTCGGCGACGATCGCCGCGCTGGCCGAGCGGCGCGTCGAGCACTTCATCCGCCGCTTCACCGGGGATGAGACCTGGGTGCCGCCGGAACGCGCAGAGGTGGTCCCGGTTGACGTGCCCGAAGACGCTGCAATTCAGCGCATGCGCACCCAGGTCACCAGCGAGCCTCCCCCGCGCGGGCCAGAAGGCGCTGCTCCCTCACCACCTGGCGTGCACTTCACAGAGCAAATGAGCGGCGCCGTGCACATAGCCGGGCGTCGCGAGAGAACAA
>DXGD01000115.1 GCA_019114115.1 Candidatus Nesterenkonia stercoripullorum | reverse complement strand
GGCCGTCGTCCTCGACAGCCGGCCGGTACTCCTGCTCCTCGGGCTCTGAGGGGTTAGAGGTTCTTGCCATGGGCTGCTGCTCCTGAGGTTGGTTCTGAACCGCTCTTCGCCTGCGCGCTCACCGTGGGCCGGGAGACCCCCGCAGGATCAGTCTCTTGGACGTCCCGGACTCTCTCGATCAGCGAATCCACGGTCTGATCGAAGCTCAGGTCCGATGAGTCGAGCACACCGACGCCGTCGGCTGCTTCGGTGAAATTGGTTGTGACGGAATCCCGTTTGTCGCGACCGATGACCTGCCGGTTCAAGGCCTCCGACGACGCCGAACCGCCCAGCTGGAGCCCGCGCCGGGCCAGCCGCACCTCGGCGGAGGCCGTCAGCAGCACCCGCACCTGTGCGTCGGGCGCAACGACCGTGGTGACGTCGCGCCCTTCGGCGACGATGAACTCGGAGGCGTCGATGATGTCCCGCTGCGCGGAGATCAGCAACGGCCGGGCCTTCCGGTTGTTCGCGACCTCAGACACCTTCTCCGAGATCCGGCTCTGCCGAATCGCCTCCGTCACGTCGGTGGCGCCCACCATGATGACCTGGTGGTCGGGGTCGGTGGAGATCTTCAGCGGCAGCTCCTCCAGCGCGACGGCGACGGCGTCCTGATCATCGAGGTCAAGTTCGCGGTCCAGGCAGTACCACGTGGCAGCCCGGTACATGGCACCGGTGTCCAGGTAGTGCGCGCCGAGCCGGCGCGCGGCCTCCTGGCATACGCTCGACTTCCCTGACCCAGAGGGCCCGTCAACCGCGATGACAAGACGCGCTGACTCGCCAGCGGAGTGGTTGGTGCGGGTCGAAGTGTGCCCCATGGTCACTGAATCACATGCCTTCCATTAATGGGATACGCCCGGGTAGCGTTCGATCGGGGCCGCTGTGGTGCCGGGCGCTCCCTAGATATGCAGGACGAGAAGCGTACGGCGGCCGGTGAGGACTTCGTCTACTCTACCGAGAAGCGCGCCCTCTTGGCACACGCGAAGTCGGCCTGTGGATGATCAGGCCGACGATGCCGGCTACGTGGCGACTCGCCACCCCATCTCGGTCAGCGCCGAGGCCAGTTCTTCCCGGCGGCTGGGCAGGACGGATAGCTCGATCATCCCCACTTCGTGCCCTGCCGAGTGCTCCATGCGCATATCTTCCACGTTGACGCCCACTGTGGCGACATCCTGCAGCACAGCGGCGATCTGTCCCGGCTTGTCATCCACGATGACGGTCAGGACCGCGAAGGACTGCGGCGGGGCGCCGTGCTTGCCGGGCACTCGCGCCTGCCCGCTGTTGCCCTCAGCGATGAGCTGGGCGATATCAGCCTGTCCCCCCGGAGCCAAAGGGTCCTCGAGAGTGCTGATCAGCCGGAGCACGTCATCACGCAGTCCGTACAGGATCTCCTTGATGGGCCCCGCGTTGAAGGAGAGGATCTGCACCCACAGGCCCGGATCCGAGGCGGCGATCCTGGTGACGTCGCGCAGCCCGTTTCCGGCGAGCGCGAGCGCCGACGTCGGCGCGTCCTGCAGCCTGGAGGCCACCATCGATGCCGCGATCTGGGGCAGGTGCGAGATCAGCGCGACGGACTCATCATGGGCATCAGGGTCGAGATAGTGAATCGTGGCACCGAGCCGTCGGGCGATATCCTCGGCCCAGGCGACGGCGGCCCTCTCCGGCACGTGCTCCCCGGAGTCATCGATGGCGGGGCAGATGACCCACGGCATGGAGGTGAACAGCTCTCCGCGGGCAGCCACCGGCCCCGAGCGCTCCCGGCCCGCCATGGGATGGGTCCCGACGTAGCGGGTCAGCATCGAGGGCTGCAGCTCGTGCCGGGGGTCTGCCGCCCGGGAGCGCAGCTCATCACGCACTGTGGCTTTGACGGAGGCGATATCCAGCACGACGGCGTCGGGGAAGTCGATCAGAGCCTGTGCCACTTCCGCCGCTGAAGCCTCCGGCGGGGCGGCGACGACGACGATCTCAGGATCTGGGACCGTTCCCGGCTCCCACGGCACCCCTGCCCCGATATCGCAGGCGATCGCCTGTGCACTCGGCGAGGGATCCGAGAGATAGACCGTGTCTCCGACGCGACGCAGCCCCAGGCCGATACTGGCGCCGAGCAGCCCGGTGCCGCGGATGAGCACAGCCGGTGTCGGGTGTGCGGAATCGGGCGGGTTCAGCAGCGGATTCATCGAGGCTTCGTGTCCTCTCCCCCGGTGATGTCCAGCAGATGCCCGAGCTCCTGGGGCTCGAGGTCGCGCACGCTGCCCTGCTTCTGGGAGCCTATGGTGATCTGCCCGATGGCGGTCCGGACCAATCGCAGGACCGGATGCCCGACGTGCTCGAAGATCCTGCGCACGATGCGGTTGCGCCCGGAGTGCAGGCTCACTTCGATCAGCGTCCGCGCCCCTGCGCTTCCGACCACGGCGTAGGAGTCGACGGCGATCGGGCCGTCCTCCAAGTCGATACCCTGCATGAGCTTAGCGCCCAGCGATTTGGGCACTGACCCGGCGACTTCGACCATGTAGGTCTTGGGCACCTCATACGACGGGTGCGTCAGCCGGTGGGCGAGGTCGCCGTCGTTGGTCAGCAGGAGCAGGCCTTCCGTCTCCCCGTCGAGCCGCCCGACGTGCACGAGGCGGGCGCGGATCATCTCCTCGTCGAGGAAGTCGTTGATGGAGGCGCGCCCGTCAGGGTCGGACATCGTGGTGATGACTCCGGCCGGCTTGTTGAACATGACGTAGCGGTGCTCCACGTCGAGGCTCAGCCGGATGCCGTCCACGTGGATAGTGGCCGCAGCCGGGTTCACCCGAACACCGGGCTCCACCACGACCATCCCGTCAACGGCCACGCGGCCTTCTGCGATGAGATTCTCACACACTCTGCGTGAGGCGACTCCTGCCTGGGCCAGGACTTTCTGCAGCCGGATCCCTTCGGGGTCATGCACGGCGGTGAAGTTCTGCTCCGCCTGGTCCTGGCGCACTTTGGCGCGGCTCTGGGAACCGGTGATGGAGCGCGTGGGAGAGGACCCGGCGAACGGTCCACCGGAGTGCCCGGCTGCTGGTGTCCGGGGGGCACGCGCGGCGCGTGAGCCACGTTCGGGATCCGGATGGGAGGTCATGCTGTTCATTCTAAGAGAATTCTAAGAGCCCTCGCCGAGCTCACCGAATCCAGGCCCGATACCCTCGGCCGCCTCGATGCCCGGCAGATGGGGCGAGAGGGCCGGGAGATCGTCGACGGAGTCGATGCCCAGTTTCTCCAGCAGCGCAGTCGTGGTCGCATAGAGCGTCGCACCGGTGACAGGGTCCGTTCCGGCAGTGTCCACGAGGCCTCGGTGGACCAGCGTGCGAATCACGCCGTCGACCGATACGCCTCGGATCGCTGCCACTTGGGATCGCGCCACCGGTTGCCGGTAGGCGATCACGGCGACCGTCTCGAGCGCGGCTTGGGAGAGCCGCGCCGTCTGACCGCCCAGGACGAAGGCCGAAACCTGCTCGGCGTAGCGCATCCGCGAATAGTACCGGTATCCCCCCGCGACGTACCTCAGCTCGTAACCGCGTTCCCGCTGATCCGGTCCGGCACCGTCGGCTTCGGCGCGCAGCTGCTCGATCAAGTGCTTCACCCGGTCCTGCTCCAGGCCGACCGCCGCGCTGATCTCCGCGATCGGGACAGGCTCCTCGGTCACCATCAGGACCGCCTCCACGGCAGCAAGTGCCGTGTCGTGGTCGTTCGATTCCGCAGCCTCGCCCTGGCTCATGAGTCCTCCCGTCCTGAGGCCCCGGTCCACACCACATGCAGCTCTGCCAGCGGAGAGTCCTGCTCGAGCTCGATGTCCAGCTCACGATAGAGCTCCAGGAGCCCCAAGAACCGCACCACCACGACGAGCCGGTTCTCGGCATCGCTGACCAGATCCCCGAAGCCGAGCCGGCCTGCCGATCGCAGCCGGGCCGCCATCGTGGCCATCTCCTCGCGCACAGTGACCGGATGCGTGTGCAGGTGATCCAGGCCCACATCATCGGGCTCGAGCGCGGGTCGCGCAAATGCCTTCTCCGCTATCTCCTTGAGCTCCTCCGGAGGGGTCCTCCAGATGAGCTCGGGGATGACGTCGGCCAGATCAGGGTGGGTCCCGGGCACACGGGGGAACCGCCGTGCGTTGAAGTCCAGCCTCTGCTGCACATGAGCGGCGATCTCCTTGAACGCCCGGTATTGCAGCAGCCTGGCGAAGAGCAGGTCCCGCGCCTCCAGGGCCGCAATATCCTCCTCAGATTCCACTTCGGAGCCGGGCAGCAGCTGGGCCGCCTTCAAGTCGAGCAGCGTCGCCGCGATGAGGATGAAGTGTGAGGACTCGTCGAGGGCCTGAGCGCTGAACGGCCGCCGCTCCGAGCCTCCGCGATCGCCTTGGACGGTGCCGTCGGCGTGCTCCGCCGTGTGCTGGCCGGATGCCGAAGGCGCGCCCACCACGCCGTCCGCCGAGAGCTGCCGGACGTAGGCGATGAACTCATCGGTCACCACAGACAAGGCCACTGCGGTGACATCCATCTCCCGGCGCGCGATGAGGCTGAGCAGCAGATCGAAAGGCCCGTCGAAGTTCTCCAGCGTGACGGTGAACCCGCCGGAACCCTCTTCGAGCTCCGGGGGAACGACCGACGCGGCAGACCTTGCCGGTTCAGCCGAGCCCGCGGACACAGCGGACCCAGCGGCTACAGCGCTCATGCTCAGGGCGATCCGCCCCGGACGATGAGCTCGCGGGCCAGCTGACGGTATGCTTTCGCGCCCTCGTGCTTGACGGCATAGCTGGTGATCGGCTCCGCCGCGACGGTGGCGTCAGGGAATTTCACCGTCCGCTTGATCACCGTCTCGAATACCCTGTCGTCAAAGGCCTCGACGATCCTGGCGATGACTTCGCGAGCGTGCAGTGTGCGCAGATCGACCATCGTGACCAGCACGCCGTCGATCACCAGGTCCGGATTCAACCGGTCCTGCACCTTCTCGATCGTGTCCACCAGCAGCGCGACGGCGCGCAGCGCGAAGAACTCGGCGACCAAGGGGATCACGACGCCGTGGGCCGCGGTCAGCGCGTTCACTGTGAGCAGCCCCAGGGAGGGCTGGCAGTCGATGATGATGACGTCGTACTCATCGCGGACCTGCCGCAGCGCCCGTTCGAGAACCTGCTCCCGAGCGACCTCATTGACCAGCTGGACCTCGGCCGCCGAGAGGTCGATATTGGCCGGAAGCAGGTCGACTCCGCCGACATGGGTGCCGACGATCGCATCATGCGCTGTGACGTCACGTTCCATGAGCACGTTGTAGACCGTCGTGTCCAGGTCATGCGGGTTCGTGCCCAGGCCCGCCGACAGCGCGCCCTGGGGGTCGAAGTCGACCATGAGCACTTTGCGCCCGTACTCGGCGAGCGCAGCGCCCAAATTGATGGCGGACGTCGTCTTGCCGACGCCGCCCTTCTGATTGACCATGGCGATAGTGCGTGCCGGACCGTGGCCGCTGAGCGGCTGCGGCACCGGGAACTCATGCTTCGGCCGGCCTGTGGGCCCGACTATCGCATCACCATGAACGGTGAAGAGTTCTCTGGGCTGCTCGCTCGTCACTCTGGTACCTCGCCTTCATTGTCGCGCGCAACTGGACCAGGCTACCCCGAGGACGTGATCGGATCACCCCCAGGCTTCAACCTCGGCGTGACCCGTCTACGGCTCCCCCGGTGTCACGTGCCCCCGAGCCGCTGCCTGGTGGTATACGCCACCCAAACCCAGCTATGTATACACAGAGCTGCGCGAAAGTGCCGCTATTTGAGTTTATCTGCGCTATATATGGCCACAGGCGACGCCTGTGTATACACTGAGGGCATGAAGGCTAGTGACCGGGCTTACTCCGCATTGCGTGAGGAGATCGTTTCGGGCGGCCTGCCCGCCGGTACGCTGCTGGCCGAAGTCGAGCAGTCCGAGCGGCTGGGCGTCTCCCGCACTCCGGTCCGCGAGGCGATATCCAGGCTCGTCGCTGACGGGCTCGCCGTGGCGTCGACAGGCCGCGGGACAGTAGTCAGCTCCATCTCCCTAGATGATGTCGAGCATCTCTTCGAGCTGCGCATCCCGTTGGAGGTCCAAGCGGCGAAACTCGCGGCCCAGCGCGCAGAGCCGGCCGTCTTCGCCGCGCTCGCAGGGCAGTTCGCAGACGTCGCAGCTGCAGGCGTGACCAGTAGCGCCTCGTACTACCCGTTGGCTGAGGCACTCGACCGCACGATCGACGACGCCGTCGCCAACCCCTACCTCGGCACGGCGCTGAAAGGGCTGCGACTCCACCTGGTACGTGTCCGTCGGCTCGCGCAGGACCAGCCCGGCCGGCTGACGGAATCCGCCGGGGAGCACCAGTCGATCTGCGCTGCCATCGCCGCTGGGGACGCCGGGCTGGCCGGCGCCGCCACTGAAGTCCATCTACGCCGCAGCCTGGCGTATATCACCGACGCCGCACGACGCGGCACTGAGGAGCCATCCTGATGAGAGAACACACTGTCCGAGTTCACCGCAGCGAGGAGAACATCTCCCGGCAAGACCAGCTGGCCTGGAAGATCGCTGAGGTCGCCACCGATTCCGTCGGCCTCGACGAGGAGGTGACGCAGATGATCATCAACCGCATCATCGACAACGCGTCCGTCGCCGTCGCGTCGCTGAACCGCGCGCCGATCGTCGCCGCCCGCTCACAGGCCCTGGACCACGACGTCTCACGGCACGGTACTGGTGGAGCGATCTTCGGCATCGACACTCGCACCAGCCCGGAGTGGGCGGCGTGGGCCAATGGCGTGGCCGTACGGGAACTCGACTACCACGACACCTTCCTGGCAGCCGACTACTCCCACCCCGGCGACAACATCCCCGCCGTCCTGGCCGTGGCCCAGCACACCGGCGCCAGCGGCCAGCAGCTGTTGCGCGGCATCGCCACCGGCTATGAGATCCAGGTCAACCTGGTCAAGGCGATCTCGCTGCACAAGCACAAGATCGATCACGTCGCTCATCTGGGCCCCTCCGCGGCTGCTGGCATCGGCACCCTGCTGGAGCTCGACGCGGAGACGATCTTCCAGGCCGTCGGCCAAGCCCTGCACACCACGACCGCTACCCGGCAGTCCCGCAAGGGCGAGATCTCCACGTGGAAGGCCCACGCGCCGGCCTTCGCCGCGAAACTGGCGGTGGAAGCGGTGGACCGGGCGATGCGCGGACAGACCTCGCCGGTGCCGATCTACGAAGGCGAGGACGGCGTCATCGCCTGGATGCTCGATGGGCCTGAAGCCTCTTACAGCGTCCCCCTGCCTGATCAGGGCGAAGCGAAACGGGCCATCCTGGACACCTACACCAAGGAGCACTCCGCGGAGTACCAGGCGCAGGC